>JAADIJ010000081.1 GCA_013151335.1 Alphaproteobacteria bacterium
CATCCGCCAGATCGGTCTCGCTTTGGGTTTTGCGCGCCGCCAACTCGCCCGCGCGTTTCGACGCGGTTTCCAGCCGCAAACGCCAGCCGTTAATTTCCTTGGTGATCTCCTGCGTCCGCCGCACCCGCGCCTCGCCCTCACGGCGCACCTCATCCGCCATCGAGCGTTTGGAGACCATGGCAATCCGCGCCGCCTCCACCGTCACTTTGAGCGCCTCAACCCCGGCGCGAGCGTGGTCGAGATCGCCCAGCCCGTTCACCGCCGCCTCGGCCTCGCGCATCGTCGCGCGATTGGCCAGCGCCTCTTCATCAAACCGTGTTACCGCCAGATGGGCGGCTTCAAGACGGCTTTTGGCGATACTCTGATCCGCCTCAAGACGAGCGAGCGCGCGCGCCGCATCCGTCAGGGCCTGATCGGCAAGTCGACGCGATTGCCGACAGGATTTATCGCGCTCGGCCAGTGCAGCCAACGCTTCGGACAAGGTGATATGGTTGCGTTTCGCCGCCTCTGCCTCGGCGGCAGCCTCATTAGCGGCAGCGGAAATCTCCGCCAACCGGTTGATCTGTTGCAAACGCAGCGCCGCCGCACTTGGCGCGTCATCGCCAGCCGCACAAAATCCGTCCCAGCGCCATAAATCGCCCTCGACGCTGACCAGCCGCTGACCCGGCAGCAAATCGGCCTGCAGACGCGCACCCGTCAGGCTGTCAACCAGCCCGACCTGCGCCATTCGCCGCGCTAAAACGTCAGGCCCCGTGACATGCGCGGCCAAAGGTTCAACCCCCTGCGGCAGGGCCTGCGCCTCTGGATAATCAGGCAATTCCGCCCAGCCAGAGCCGCCGGAATGGCCAATTTGGGGCGCGCGCAAATCATCGGCGAGCGCCGCGCCCAGCGCCGCCTCATAGCCCTTTTCGACCTGCAAAGCATCCAGCAACTGCCCGTCCTCGGACTGATCGCGCGCCACCAAGCGACTAAGCGCGTTGACCTCGGCACCAAGCGCGTTGGCCTCACCTTCAGCCTCGGATCGCGCCGCCCGCGCCTCGGCCTCGCGAGCCTGCATTTCGCCGCGCTCGGCCTCGGCAGCAAGCAGCGCCGCATCCGCCTCCTGTGCTGCTCGCTGCGCCTCACTTTGCGTCCGTTCAGCTGCGACAAAGTGCGCATCGGCCTCGCTCACCGCATTGCAGGCCTCAATCACGGCCCCACCGGCGCGCGCGATTTCGGCCTCGTTCTTGGCCAAGGTCGCGCGCCCGTCGGCCAGCAATCTGTGGGCCGATTGATGCCGTGCCGAGAGGCGCGCCACGTCCTCGGTCATTTGCCCAAGATGCGCCTCGGCCTCTTGCAGATCAACGCCACAAGCCCGCGCCGCCTCACGCGCCAAGTCGAGCTTTTCCTCAAACCCGGCCGAGGCTTTTTGCAAGGCCGCTTTTTCCCATTCCAGCCGCTCGATAGTGTCGCCCGCGTCGCGATTAAGCTCGGCCTCGCGCGCGATATCATGGGCCAGTTGTTCGATGCGCGCGCGCAATGTCTCGATGTGGTCACGCGCCCGCATCTCCTGATCGGCCAGCGTGTTTTGCTCGACCAAAAGACGCTGCAAGACCGCCGCAGCGATGGTTTCCTCTTCGCGCAGGGGCGGGATTTTATCCTCGCAAGCACTGCGATGCCGCGCCGCCGCCGCCGCCGCCGATTGCGAGGCCGCCGCCGCTTTAGTCAACGCGCCAAGCTCCTGCCCCGCGCGCAAATAGGCCAAATCCGCCTCGCGCCACCGCCGATAAAGCAACAAGCCCTCGGAACGGCGCAATTCCTCGCCAATCTCGCGATAACGCGCCGCTTGTCGTGCTTGTCGCGCCAACACCGAAAGCTGGCTTTTGAGCTGCTCCAGGACATCATCAAGGCGCAAAAGATTAAGGTCGGCCCCGTTCAATTTCAGCTCTGCCTCGTGTCGTCGCTGATAAAGACCGGATATCCCCGCAGCCTCTTCCAAGATGCGCCGCCGCGCCTTGGGTTTGGCGTTAATCAGCTCTGAAATCTGCCCCTGACGCACCAGCGCCGGACTATGAGCGCCGGTGGAGGCGTCGGCAAACAGCATCTGAACATCGCGCGCGCGCACGTCCTTGCCGTTGGTTTTAAACGCCGATCCAGCGTCACGCGTGATCCGGCGCACGATGTCAAACTGCGCAAATTCGTTAAAACCCGCGGGGGCAGTGCGGTCGCTATTGTCCAGCGTCAGCGACACTTCGGCGTAGTTACGCGCAGGCCGCGTCGCCGCTCCGGCAAAGATCACATCCTCCATCCCGCCGCCACGCATGGCCGTCGGACGGTTCTCGCCCATGACCCAGCGCAGGGCCTCCAGCAGGTTGGATTTACCACAGCCGTTCGGCCCGACCACGCCAGTCAACCCATCGGCGATTACCAGATCGGTCGGGTCCACAAAGCTTTTAAAGCCTGTCAGTCTGAGCCGTGAAAACTGCAAAATTGCGCGCCTGCCAGTGATTCCGTTCTGATCACAGAATTTCGCCCCAACCCCCATTGAGTCAACAGCTATCCCCGCCATATGGCAGTAATCCATCAGTTATCCACAAGATATTGCGTAAAATCGGCCGGACTTGATGGTCCCTGCCCAAAACGCGGCGGAAGAATACGCTTCATTCCGGCGCTAAATCTCGCAAAATCCGCTTGACCGATGGGGATGCTTGCCCCGACAAAGGAAGGTGCAAGCATCCCCGTTATGACGCCAAACGTCAGGGGATGAATTGGGAATGTGGACAGGGCCGACCGACCTCCGGGGCTCAAAACCACAACCGCCCCCGCGACTGTGTGCGGCACAGGATTCTCTGGGGGCGTGCCGGTTTTCTCGCCTTTCATGTGGCCCCGGCCGCCGAGCTGGCCGCCCGCCAAATCTGGTGGGTCAGCACGGTTCTGGCAACCGCCAGCGGCATCGCGCCGATCGCTTTTGGCCGTAACCTGTGGCTGCCGCTGCTCGGAGCAGGTGTGATGTTGCTGCCGCAAATCATCCGCGCACCGCATCTGACAGAGATGTCAGGCGTGGTTCCGCCCTCGGTCGCCAGCCTATTTGCCGGATGCAGTATCGCCGTGGTCGCGGCCTCGTGGTCAACACGTGGCTTGCTTTGCGGCTATTTCTGGAGCAAACAGGCCGAAAATTGAAATACCGGCGGGGCGTTCGCGCCCTACCTGACCAAAAGGACCGAATATGGTCGCAAAAATCCCCACAACCGTTGTGACCCGCTTTCTTGGCGCAGGCAAAACCACCCTGATCCGGCATATGCCTGAAAACGCCAATGGCCTGAAAATTGCGCTTATTATCAACGAGTTCGGCTATCTTGGTATTGACGGCGAGATCCTCGCCGACTGTGGAGACGCCACCTGCTCGCCCGGCGAAATCACCAAGCTTGCCAATGGCTGTATCTGTTGCACCGTGGCCGACGAGTTCATTCCGACCATGGAAAAACCGCGCGCGCGCGCGTTCAACTGGCCCCAAATCAGCACCCACGTCACGGTGGACAGCGTGATCACTGTAGTTGACGGCAGGGCAGTTTTGGATGGTCAATTCGCCCATAATGTGTGCGCGATAGAGGCCCAGCGCGCGGGCGACGACACCCTCGATCACGAGACCCCGCTGTCAGAGTTTTTTGACGACCAGATCACCTGCGCCGACATGATCGTGGTTAACAAATCCGACCTCTTGGACGAGACTAACGCCGAACAACTGGTCCAGTCCTTGCGCATAAAGGCCCGCAGGGGCGTGCAAGTTATCCACACCAGCATGGGTGCGTTACCGCTTGAGGTTTTGCTCGGCCAAGGCAGCAAATCCCAAGGCGACATGGAAACCCGTCGCGAGGTTCACCACGACCATGACCATAACCATAACGGCGACCATGACCATAACGCCTTTGAAAGCTTCGTTGTCACCCGTGCTGAAATCGTCGACCAAGCCGCCTTTTCGCCGCAACTTGAACAAGTTATCCAAACCCACAACATCCTGCGCCTCAAAGGCTTTGCCACCATCAAAGGCAAACCGATACGCCTCACGTTGCAGGCCGTCGGCCCGCGCATCGACTGCTATTTCGACCGACCACTCACCGCCAGCGAGCCACGCGAAACGCGCCTCGTGGTGATCGGCGAGGCCGGACTCGACCAAAATACCATCCAGAGGGCACTCAGCGCATGACCCGGATTGTTAACATAAGACCGGGCGACCCCCGCGACCCCGCCGCAACCACGCTGCTTCAGGCCAGCCACGATCTGATGTGCGCGCTGTTTCCCGACGAGAGCAACCATTTCCTGTCAATCGACGCACTTACCGGCGAAGACACCTGCTTTTTCATCGCCGAACTTGACGCAAAACCCGCCGGTTGCGCGGCCCTGCTGCTCAAAGACGGCTACGGCGAACTCAAATCCATGTTCGTCGATCCCGGCGCACGCGGAGCCAAAATCGGTGCCAAGCTTTTAGACCGGATCGAGAACGAGGCCCGCACCCGCAACCTCCCAACTCTACGTCTTGAAACCGGCGACGAACTGAAGGCGGCCCAGCGGCTCTATCTCAGCCACGGCTTCAAACTTCGCGCCCCGTTTGGCGACTATAACGACGATCCCCGCAGCCTCTATATGGAAAAACCCCTCTGATAATTATGCGTCCAAACATGCTTCTTTATGGCCCAAATATCCTCGCCGAAGGCCTCTTTTGCCTTAATAATTGCGCGCCCTGATGCACCTACTCGCGGCACAGGCAGGCGCAATCGACGACGGCCAAGAGCCGGTCGATCTCGGCCAAACCCCCGCCAATATCCTGTTCAAAGGCTTATCCCTTTTAGTCCGGTGACTCTAAATGCTGATTGAGCGAATTACGGAAATGGCGCCGCCGACTCGTGCGGAGACGTCATGATTGCTTCGTGAAGCTGCGCATTTTGAATGGCGGAGGGG
>JAADIJ010000135.1 GCA_013151335.1 Alphaproteobacteria bacterium
AAACCGGCAAGGCCGCGTAAGGTCGTGGCTTGCCTGAAAGGCGTGTTGGAAAATAGATTGAGGGCGGTTATCTAAACCCCTTGAACCTCTAGGGACTGGAGGTCTTATGTTGCATGCGAATCAACACCAAAGGCTCGCAGCATGCAAGATACTACCCTTCAACACGCCCACTCCCATGACCACGCTCATAGTCATAAACATAATGAAAAACATGAAAAAACCGCCGATGGCACCTGCTGTGGCACGTCTGAGGGTGCCATGTGCGGCGACCTCGGTTCGCTCAGCACTGCCGAGCTTGAAACCGGGCGCAGTTTTCGGGTAAGCGGGCTGGATTGCGCCGAAGAGGTGGCGATCCTTAACAAGGTTCTTGGTCCGACATTGGGCGGAACCGAGCATCTCAGCTTTGATGTGATCAATGGCCGGATGGTGGTCGCGGATGGCGCAAGCTCGATCACCAGCGACAAAATCATCAAACTGGTCGCCACCACCGGCATGCAGGCCAGCGCGTGGAATGCCGACAGCGCCAAGGCCGATCAGGCCACGCATCTGCGCCGACAGGGCCTGTTTGCGGCCTTGAGTGGTGGGTTCTGGGCGTTGGGATTTCTCTATCATATCTATGAGACCGGTCTTGGCGGCGCGGTGCGGCTGTTTTCCGGCCACGGGCAAAACCCGATGCCGCTGCCCGAAAGCGCGTTATTTCTGGCGGGTATCGTGTTCGGCGTGTGGCTGGTTGCGCCCAAAGCGTGGGCCTCGGCACGGCGTTTGTCGCCCGACATGAACCTGTTGATGGTGATCGCGGTTGCAGGCGCGCTCGGCCTTGGGGTTTATTTCGAGGCCGCGACCGTAGCGTTCTTTTTCTCGCTGTCGCTTTACCTTGAAAGCTGGAGCGTGGGGCGCGCGCGCAACGCTGTCGCTGCCCTGCTTGATCTTGCGCCGCCAACCGTTCGTGTGCTGCATGAGGATGGAACCGAGAACGATATGCGCGCCGCCGAGGTTCAGCCCGGCGCGGTGTTTATCGTGCGTGGTGGCGACCGCATCGCGCTGGATGGCGAGGTGGTCTCGGGCATCGGCGGGGTCGATCAGGCGCCGATAACTGGCGAAAGCGCGCTGGTTGTCAAAGAGCCAGGCGATGAGGTTTTCGCCGGTACGATCAACGGCGAAGGCACGCTGCATATCCGCGCCACCAAACCCGCCTCTGACACGATGCTCTCAAAAATCATCCGCATGGTCGAGGACGCCCATTCGCGCCGCGCCGAGGTCGAGCAATGGGTAGCCAAATTCGCGCGCATCTACACGCCCGGCGTCTTGCTACTGGACATCGCCATCGCCATCGTGCCGCCGCTGTTTTTCGGCGGCGTGTGGGCCTATTGGTTTTATAACGCGCTGGTGCTTTTGGTGATCGGCTGCCCGTGTGCGCTGGTGATCTCGACGCCGGTTTCGATCGTTGCGGCACTGGCCTCGTCGGCGCGCCAAGGCGTGCTGATCAAGGGCGGCGCTTATATCGAGGTGCCGGGCAAGATCACCGCATTGGCCTTGGACAAAACCGGCACCATCACCGAAGGCGCGCCGGAAATCTCTGATATCGTGGCGCTCAAAGACATGAACGAGGCCGATCTTCTGGCTGCCGCCGCCGCGCTCGAGACCCGCTCCTCACACCCGCTGGCGCGCGCGATTTTGACCCGCGCCAAGGGCGAGGGGATTGAGGCCGTTCCGGCAACCGACACCAAAACCGTGCCCGGTCGTGGCATTGAGGGGATCAAGGACGGACGCAAGCTTTGGCTTGGCTCTGACAGGTTCGCCGCCGAAAAGGGCTTTGCGCAAGATATCCCCGCCAAGACCCGCGACCGGATGGAGGCCGCAGGCAGCACGCTGGTGGTGCTTGGTGACGAAACCGGCGCGCTTGGCATGTTTGAGTTGCGCGACAAAATTCGCGCCAATGCCAAAGATGTGGTGGCGAGGCTGCACGCCCAAGGGGTGAAAACCGTGGTCATGCTGACGGGAGATAACGAGCGCACAGCCCGCGCTGTCGCTGCCGAAGTTGGCATTGACGAGGTGCGCGCAGAGCTGCTGCCCGACGACAAGGTCGCCGCGGTTGAGGAACTGGTCGCGACCCATGATTTTGTCGCCATGGTCGGCGACGGGGTCAATGACGCACCGGCAATGGCGCGCGCGCATATGGGCATCGCCATGGGTGCAATCGGCTCTGACGCGGCGGTCGAGACCGCGGATATTGCGCTGATGACCGACGATATCGGCAAGCTGTCGTGGCTGATCGACCACTCGCGCCGCACCATGAGGATCATTCACCAAAACATCGGTTTCTCGCTGGGGATCAAGGCCATTTTCGTCGCCCTGACCGCCGTGGGCATGGCCACGATGTGGGGTGCAATCGCTGCCGATGTTGGTGTATCCCTGTTGGTGGTCGCCAATGCGTTAAGGTTGTTGCGCGCGCGAAGCTGACCAGATTAGCGACGGGGAAGGCCGAAACCTGATGACATTATTACTGCCGTTTTGGCCGTTTGTGATCCTCGTCGTGGGTCTGACATTGATCCTGTGGTTTTGCGGAGCCGCGCAGGGTCGCCTGATTGACGGGCCGGTTACCATCTCGCGTCATTTGTTTATGGTGAGCGCGCTGGCCCTGCTGGTGCTGGCCGTGGCCTCGCCGCTGACTGGGTTGGTTACGCGGTCATTTGCGTTGCATCAATGGCAACATTTGCTGATCCGTATTGCGGTGCCGATGTTGTTGGTGCTGGCATGGCCGGGGCGGGTGTTGCTGGCCGGGCTGCCTGCGCGCGCGCGTCGCCGCTGGTTAAAACCCGTGTTGGCGAGCGCGCCGCTCAACCGGATGGTCAACATGTTGCTACGTTTGCCCGTCGCCTTCGTGCTGTTTGTCGCGGCTCTTTACGTTTTGCAAATCCCTGCTTTGCATAACGCGGCAGTCCAAAACGAGGTTCTACGCGGTTTTCTGCACGCGCTTTTGTTGCTCGTGGGCCTGATATTCTGGAGCGCGGTGCTTGATCGCCGCGACCCTCCCGACGGCGCGTTTCGGCCCCTGCGCGCGCTCGCCCTCTTGTTGGCAATCGTGTCCAACATCCTGCTCGGCTCGCTCACCACGCTTAAAGAGGTGGTGCTTTATCCGGCTTACGATCTGCACCCACGCCTGTTTTCCGCCTCCGCCATGAGCGACGAGGTCATCGGTGGCTATACCATCTGGGTGCCTTCAAGCATGATTTTCATCATCGGCGTTCTGATTGTTCTGCACGGCTGGGGTAAATACGAGGAGCGCCAATTTAAGCTGCGCCATGTCTGGAACGGTACCAATTCCAGCGCGCTGGAACATCCTCAAACCGCCGCCGAACTGCGCCTTAAAGTCAGATCGCCAAATCAGGCAACAGCAGTGGTGCTGGCCTCGGTCTCCTTGGGAATATTTATCATCGTGTTCGCGACAATGACCGCTATTATGACCATGTTTTAACACGCGGTTCCAACGACAGAGAGGTGCAAAATGTTCACAATTGGCACGCTGGGCGCAAAAACCGGCACTAAAATCCAGACCATTCGCTATTACGAGCAAATCGGCATGATGCCCAAAGCCGAGCGCACGAGCGGCGGCCAGCGGCGCTATCGCCAACAAGACCTCGACCGTCTGGCTTTTATCCGCCACGGTCGTCAGTTGGGCTTTGGGCTGGGCGCGATCCGCGAGATGCTGGTCTTGGCCGATGACCCCACCCAGCCTTGCGCCGACGCGGACTCAATCGCGCAAAGACAACTGGTGCAGGTCGAGCAACGCATCATTCGGTTGGAGGCCCTGCGCGCTGAATTGCAACGCATGATCGTTGAATGCACCGGTGATAAGGTCGCCCAATGTCGGGTGCTGGAGATTTTGCGCGACCACTCCGAATGTCTGACCGATCACGGGGCAAATGACGGCGATATGGCCTGAGCTCGCATTGAGCGGATTACACCAGACAGACCCTCTGCGCCAATTCGTCAATCAGCACACGCTTGTTTTCGCTATAGTCAATCGAGGTCTCGACCAGATGCAGCCCACCTTGGACAAAGCAGCGCTCGATCAGGGGGGCGAACTCGTCGGCACTAGCAACCCGATGGCCGCTGGCGCCATAGCTCTCTGCGTGGGTCACGAAATCGGGGTTGCCAAAGGTCAGCCCCCAGTCGGGCAAGCCGCCAACCGCCTGTTTCCAGCGGATCATCCCATAGGAATCGTCGCGTAAAACCAATACCACGAGGTTGAGGCCCAGCCGCACCGCAGTCTCCATTTCTTGCGAGTTCATCATGAAGCCGCCATCGCCGCAAACCGCCATCACCCGTTTTTCGGGGTTTAAAATACTGGCCATCATCGCCGCTGGCAGCCCCGCCCCCATGGTCGCCAGCGCGTTATCAAGCAGCACGGTGTTGGGCTGGTGGGCGCGATAGTTTCTCGCAAACCAGATTTTATACATGCCATTATCCAGCGCGATAATCCCGTCCTGTCCCATGACTTTTTGCACGTCGCAGACGATGCGCTGGGGCACCATGGGAAAGCGCGGATCGTCCGAGTTTTCGCTGATATGCTCCAGCACATGTTTGCGCACCCGCTCGAAATACTTGGTTTCATGGGTCGGGATCGGCTCGAGCTGATCTGCGAGTTTTTCAAATGTCGCGCCGATATCACCAATCAGCTCGGTTTGCGGGAAATAGACCCGATCAACCTGCGCCGGGGTGAAATTGATGTGAATGACCTTGGCCCCGCCATGCTCCATAAAGAACGGCGGCTTTTCCACCACATCATGCCCCGCGTTGATAATCAGATCGGCGTGGTCAATGGCGCAATGCACATAATCGCCTGACGACAACGCGGTTGTGCCGACGAATTTCTCGTGCTGCCCACTGATCACGCCCATGCCCATCTGGGTATTGAAAAAGAAGATGCCGGTTTTCTCGACGAAAGCGCGCAGCGCGGGGATGGCGTTTTGGCGGTTGGCTCCGGCCCCGATCAGCAGCAATGGGCGGCGCGCTTGCCGGATCATCTCGACGGCTTGCTCAATCGCGGTCTCGCCGCATTCGGCGATTTGCGGCGGGGAGACCTCAAAGATATGGCCGTCCTCGGTAACATCGGCGGCGATATCTTCGGGCAGCTCCAGATGCACGGCTCCGGGGCGCTCTTGGCTGGCAAGGCGAAAGGCCTCGCGCACCCGCGACGGCACCCCGCCAGCGGTCACGATCTGGTGGGTCATCTTGGTTAATGGTCGCATCATATTGACCACGTCAATGATCTGAAAGCGCCCCTGTTTGTTGGTTTTAATTGGCTTTTGCCCGGTGATCATCAGCATCGGCATCGCCCCCAACTGGGCATAAGCCGCTGCCGTAACAAGGTTGGTCGCCCCCGGCCCAAGTGTGGCCAAGCAAACCCCCGGACGACCCGTAAGACGCCCGTAAGTCGCCGCCATAAAGCCCGCGCCCTGCTCGTGGCGCGTCAGCACGAACCGGATATTGGAGCGGCTGAGCGAGTCCAGAAAGTCGAGGTTTTCTTCCCCCGGCACACCAAAAACATACTCGACACCTTCGTTTTCCAGTGCCTGCACGAACAAATCAGAAGCTTTGATTGTCATTTGTCTTGGCCTTTCCTGCCTGTGGTCGCGATATTAACCGATTTGCGCAGGTTTTGCGCAAAATGCAAATCAACCCGGCTCAAGTCGTGCCCATAACTGCCTGCGGTTGCCGCTTGCTTGTGACCAGCGCGATCCCCGCCAGTGTCAGCGCGATGCCTATATAATCCGGCCAGGCCAATGTCTCGCCGAAAAATAACGCTCCCATGGACAGGCCGAAAATGGGCACGAGAAAACTATAGGCATTGGCGCGGTTAAGCTCGGTTTTTTCTAAAACCGAACTCCACAGCCAATAGGCCAGTGACGAGCCAAACAGGCTTAGCGCCAGAAGGATAATCACAAAGCTCATGGACCAGTCGACGCTTGACGGTTCTTCCAGCACCAAGGCCGCGATGCCAAGCGGAACGCTGCCGATTAGCATCTGTATCCCCATCCCCATTATGGCGTCGATCTGCCCGGCGATGCGTCGGATCAATAGGTTGCTGAAGGTGATGCCGAGTGCTGCCAGCAAAATATAGGCGATCCCCAGTGCATAGCTTTCACCCTGCGCCGTAAACAGCTCAGGGGCGGCGATAAACACAATGCCGCCAAATCCCAGCGCCAGCCCCAGCTTGCCGCGCAGATCAAGATATTCGCCCAGAAACGAGCCCGCCAGCACCGCCGCCAATAGCGGTTGGGTATTGGCAATGACGGTAGCGATGCCGGGCGACACGAACTCTGCCGCATGAAACATGCCCAAAAACGCCAGACTGGTCGCCCCAAATCCGACGAATGCCAGCATGACCCAGACCCGCACCCCGCGCGGCATCGGACGGCCAAGCGCTAATCCGACCGCCAACAGCGCTGCGCCCGCGACCAGTGCGCGCAGGGTGGCGAATGTCAGATGGGGCGCATAGGCAAAACCGGCCACGATCAGGGGAAAACAGATCGCCCAGAGAAACATGACCAGGATGATTTTGAAGGGTTCAATTAGCCTCATTGACGTCTAGCTGCGCCTTTGCCGCAAGGATTGCAAGACCCCGCGTGGCCACTCGATATCCCGACTGCACACAAGCGCGCTCATGCAAACAACATCGGACATTCGCGCGCGCATTTGTTGCGCATGATGATGTAGATCAGATGCAGCGTACCAAGCCCCGCAAGCAGGCAGAAGAACGAGATATAAGCGTAGCGCAAGAACAGAATATCAACCACGATCACCGCGATCAGGGTCACGCCGAACCAGCGCATATGCACATAGCGCGACATCAACGGGGCGGCGACGATCAGGAACAGATAGATCAGATAGGTCATGTTGCGCGGCATCAGATAGTCAAGGATCATCGTGCCTTCATAGGCCAGCGAGTCCTGATTGACGGTGACGTTGATCCAGTCAGGGTTCAGCAAATGTGGAACATAAAGCGCGAGACCAAACGCCAGTCCGGCCAAGGACATGGCGAGGAATATCGGCCGACGCTTGCTGTCTTTTGGCTCCAGCACGTAGACCGACAAGGGGATCCAGAACGGCCACATGAACCAGGTGAAAAAGATGAACCCCATCGCGCCCCAAAGCGTGGTCGCCGGATCGCCAGTGTTGACGCCGAGCCAGACATTGCCCTCCATGAATTGCTGTATTCCGGCAAACAGGGGCATGAAGGCCACCGGCAGGTAGCGTTTGTTGATCTGGGTCGCCTTGGTGATTGCGAAAACCCCTCCGACCACGAGAAATCCGCTGGCGGCGAAACTGACAGTTTGGGACAAACACATGGCGGGGCTCCTTACCTTGTCAAATAAAAGCAGCAGTCACACAAATGCAGTGATCTGAGCCGCCGTGATTGTCCAGATTACGGAGGATTATGTTCCCTGTCACCTTCCAATTTTCGATGGTTAGCCAAGTGCCGCTCGGCCCGTATTATCCGGCTGGCACGGCGAAAATCAGAACAAAAGCGAGAATGGAGCCGATGATGATGAACCGCGCCCGTTGCCAGTGGTTTGTGCAGACCGAATAGCCAACCACGCATTGCAGCAAATAGTAAAACGCGAACGCGCGCGAGGCGATGGCGATGAACTGAAACGTGGTCCCCATCCAAGCCAGCGCCATTGCCGCCACACCCACCGCCAAATAGCCCCAGCGGCTGGAAAGCCGCCCGCCAGTATTTTCCTTGATGTTAGCCGCCGCCGCCAGCGTGTCGGCCACCGCTGCCGAGAATTGCGACATGCCCGCCGCGATAATCAGCGGCAAAGGCAACAGAAACGAGGCCGCCGTGGCGATGGCGATCAGGCTGTTATCATCGTAAACACCGTTCAGAACCGGCACCAAGGGCTGGGCAAGTGCCACGAAAATCACATAGACGCTGAGCGAGAAATATTGCGACCAGCGCGAGGCACGAATGCGCACTTTGGCGGTGAATTCGGCCCCCAGATAGCGCGTGGTTTCAAACCCCTGCACGATAATCAGCGTGCCTGCGACCATGGTGGCGATCTCCCACGGGGTGCGCTCGGGCATGGCAGGCCGCGAAAAAGCGCCCAGCTTGATGAACTGCCCGATGTCAAAAACCGCGAACCCCACTAGCAAGGCGGCAAGGATCGCGATGGTCAGATAAAGGGCGATACGCTCCAGTTTCTCCAAGGGGGCGAGGCCGCCGAACATGCCAATAAGGGTGATCACCCCGACGATGCTACTGGTCATCAGGCTTTCGTTGAACGCATTATTCAGGCCAAATGGCGCCAGAACGAAGGCGGCGAGAATATGCAGATACAGACAAACCGACACCACATAAGCGCCGATCAGCGCAATATCCGACAACCGCTCGGCAACCAGTGTAACCCGGTTGCTGTTTGCCGCCAGCACCGGCTCGGCACACAGGATATTGTGGCGCACGATTGCCCCGACCTGATGCGCCACCAGCGCCACGATTACGATCGCTATGATCGCATACGGCCCCACGGCGCTTGCCAAAATCGGGATCACCACCAAGAACCCGCTGCCGAAAATAGAGGCCAGCGGCGTGCTCATCGCCGGTACGGTTCGCCGGATAATGACCTCTTCCGCCGCTAATCTACTGTTCATTATTATCGCTCCGATGTTGAGGCCACATCCGCCGCGCGCCCGGGCGTCCGAGACGCATTGCTCACCGCAAACGCTAAATGATTGCGCTAGGAACGCCAACCTCCCCGCGCAAAGCTTCCAGCTTTTTACCCGTTGCGCCAGATAAAAAGCTTCAATAGTGTCTCCTAACTGGCCCGATCCAGCCACATTCACGATCAGAAAGAGCGCTATGACCGCATTGGCCCAATACGCAATTTTACTGGGGCTGACCCTTGGCACCGTCGCGTTTGTGTACGCGGTCTACGCTTTGGCACGGGTGATTGGCCGAGTTCAGCCAGAGCCGGGCAAAGACGTTCCCGCGACCGCTGGCACCCTGTCGCGAGACCCGGTTTGGGTGCGCTATCACGCCAAATATTACGGCTATGCCCTGCTGTTTTTGGCCTTTGATATGGAGATGGCCTTCATGTATCCGTGGGCCGTGGTTTACCGCGAAGAGGGGCTGGTCGCCCTGTTGGATATGGGCGTTTTCCTCGCCATTTTGTTCCTTGGCCTCCTTTACGGGTGGAGCCAGGGCGCGCTGAGGCGACAGTGATGATCGGCGCGCGCCAAGGGGCGCTGAGCGGTTTTCGTCGCCTGATTGCTGGGGCGATGGCCCGCGATCTCTGCGTGTTTGCTCTGCCCGGCATTGATGTTGCACGGGCTAGGGGAATTGATCTTCGCGCCGCTAATCTGCGCCTGACAATCACCCCTCGCCATGCCAGCGTTTTGCTGTTTCTCGGATCGTTGCCCAAAAGGTTGGAGGACGCCGCCGTGGTCGCCTACGCCCAGATGCCGCGCCCGCGCGCCATAGTTTTCCTTGGCGCGGGCGATCTGCCCGACGGGCTTCACGCAGATGTGATCGGCGAGCTGTCCCAAGCGGGTCTGATCAACGCGCTCGACGAGCTTACCAAGATTATCAGCGAGGGGGCTTTTGCCGCCCAAGTGCAGGAGTTCGACGCTCCGGCCCTGCAAACCCGCATCGAATATACCTGCCCGATGCACCCCGAAGTTGTCAGCGACCACGAAGGAAACTGCCCCAAATGCGGCATGAACCTCGTCCCTCGCGAAATCTCCGCCGGAACCGCTCACGCAGCCCACGCCACGCCAGAACAGGAGCCAGCCATGCCCCCCAAATCCCCCCCTCAGGCCACCGCCAACCACGACCACTCCAAACACACCAGCGCCGAGGCTACGGCCAAATACACCTGTCCGATGCATCCCGAAGTTGTCAGCGATGAACCCGGTTCCTGCCCCAAATGCGGCATGTTTCTGGAGGAGGTGAAGGGCGAGGCCGACCACGAAGGCCATGACCACCACCACGACCACTCCAAACACACCAGCGCCGAGGCTGCGGCCAAATACACCTGCCCGATGCATCCCGAAGTTGTCAGCGATGAGCCCGGTTCCTGCCCCAAATGCGGGATGTTTCTGGAGGAAGTGAAGGGCGAGGCCGAGCACGAAGGCCACGAGCACCACCACGACCACTCCAAACACGCCAGCGCCGAGACGGCGGCCAAATACACCTGCCCGATGCATCCCGAAGTTGTCAGCGATGAGCCCGGCTCCTGTCCGAAATGCGGTATGTTTCTGGAAGAGGTGAAGGGCGAGGCCAAGCACGAGGGACATGACCATTCCGGTAACGACCACTCTGCCCACCAAGGCCACGACGCCCACGCTAGCGGCGCGAGCGCTGACGGGATCGAGCCTCAGTTTATGTCCATGATCGAGTTGACCGAAGGCCAGCCGGTCAGCCCGGATGGCTTGATAATGGAGTGGATCGACGTGCCGTTCGGCCCGTTCTTTCCCGGCCTACCCGGCGGCTTGGGCCTTGATATGTCGCTGGACGGCGACTCCGTGGCCAAGGTCAGCGCCCATAGTCTTGTCAGCGCGGGCGAACTGTTGGCCGAAGGTGCAACACCGCCCGAGAAATTCGTCGAGCGTCTGGCGGCCATGTCCCCGCTCAGCCCGGTCTCGTATCGCCAATTGGCCTGTCTGGCGCTGGAAAGTGCGGCAAAACAAGAGGTTGCCAGCAGCGACGCCACGGCGCGTGCTGCGGCTGTTGAGCGCGAGCGCATCGCCAGCCATCTCGGTTGGCTCGCAAATCTTGGCGCGCAAACCGGATTTGCGATGCTGGAGCGTCGCGCCACCAATCTGGAGCTGACAATCCGCGACGCCAACATGGATCATATCGCGGCTCTGGACCCCGAAATAGCCTCGTTACTGGCGCGTTTGCGCAAATCTCACATGCTGCGCGACAAGCTGTCCGGCACCGGACATATCGATCATTGCTCGGCAACCAGCGGCCCAGTGGCGCGCGCTTCCGGCAAGGACGATGATGCGCGCAGCGATGATGCGACCTATATTGGCCTCGGTTTTGCGACCGTGACCGGCTCTGGCGGGGACGCCGCCGCGCGCTTGGAGCAGCGCTTGGCCGAGATCGAGCAAAGCTGCGAGTTGATCGCCAAGGCCGAACACCTGAGCCTGCCCGAACCAGCCAAAATCGGCGCCGCCTCAGGCGAGGGCGAAGCGGTGGTCGAGACCCCGCGCGGTGCTGCGCGCCTGACGCTGACCCTGACGGATGGCATGGTCACGGCGGCGGACATCGGCACCCCGACAGCCGCGCATTTCACCTTGATTGAGGCGATCACGCAGCATGCGGAAATCGCCGATGCCCTGATCGCGGTCGGCTCGCTTGACCTCAGCCCTTGGGAGATGCGTCCGTGACAATTGCGATTGTCCTTTTGGCGGTGGTGGTCGGGGCTTATCTCGTCGCGGTGCTGGAGCGTTGGAGCGTGCATGGCCAGTTCAGCCTGAGCGGCCCTGCGGTTTCGGCGCTGGCACTATTGGGCCGCGAGTCGCTGTTGGCGCGCACCCCTGATCGGCTGTTTTTCGAGGCCGGACCGATCTTGTTGCTGGTCGCGGGCCTGCTTGGCGCGGCGGTTATCCCGCTGGCTCCGGGGCTGATTATTACCGATCTGGCCACGGGCGCGCTGTTTTTGAACGCCGCACTTGCCTATGTGCTGGTGGCGCTGATCATGGCGGGCTGGGGGCCGAACGGGGCTTATGGTCTGATTGGTGGCTGGCGGTTTTTGGGCCAGTTCATCGCCTATGCCATGCTGATCGTGATGCCGATCACCGCCGTTGCCATGCGGGCAGAGTCGTTGATGAATACCCAGATTGTCCTCTCGCAAACCCAGCTTTGGAACATCGCCTATCAGCCGCTGGGTTTCGTTTTGTTCGTCGTCGCGGCGATGGGTCTGGCGTGGTTGCCGCCGCTTGATTTACCAAGCGCCCCCGGTGATCTCGCCGGAGGGGTCGAGGCCGAATATACCGGCGTTCGTCTCGGCATTTTGCGTCTGGCGCGCATGGTGATCATTCTGGTTATGGCCAGCGCGACCGTGACGTTTTACCTTGGCGGCTGGCTTGGCCCCGTTCTGCCCGCTTGGGCGTGGAGCGCGATCAAGACCCTGATCGTCGCCGCCCTGATGTTGTTCGGCGGTCGTTATGTGCCGCGCGTTCGCGAAGCCCGCTATCTGGCCATAAGCTGGAAGCTCGGCATTTCGTTGTCGCTGGCCAATATTTTGCTGGTCGGGGTGATCGCGCTGGTGGTGCCAATATGACCCTTCAGGTGATCTTTCTGGCGTTTTTCGGCATCGCTGCCGTTTGGTTCGGCGTGGTGGTGTTTCGCACCCACTCCATGGTGCGTTCGGCGCTGGCATTGTTGTTCTCGCAAACGGCCATTGGTGCGATGTTTCTGGTAATGCAGGCCGAGTTTCTGGGCGTGTTGCAAATCATGATGATGGCTACCGAGATGAGCGTGATGGCGATTTTCATGGTCATGTTCATGATGGACCCCGGCGGCATGGGCGCGATGGATATGACCCATCAAAAACGTTTGTCCTTGCGCGCCGGAGCGGTCGGTCTGGTGGCCGCACTGGCCGTTATCTGGCTGCCGGATTGGGGCCCGATTGCGGCCACGGTGCCGTCGGCTGGCGAGCAGATAAAGCTATTGGGGTTTGAGCTGCTTGGCCGCTCGATGTTCATATTTGAGTCCGCCGGTCTGACTATCCTCACAGCGATGGTCGCGGCAACCATGGTGGCCATCGCGCCTCAAAGCGAAACCGCAAATAAAGGAGCGCGCGATGGAGCTTGAACTTCTGGTCGCCCTGACCATCGCAGCCGCGCTTTTCGGCGTCGGGCTTTACGGCTCGCTCTCGCAAACCAACCTCGTGATGATCATCATGGGGGTCGAGCTGATCTTGGCCGCGGCCCTGATCAACATGGTCGCGTTCTGGCGCTATCTGCACCCTGACGTGATCGCCGCACAGATGTTCGTGCTGATCATCATGGCGGTGATGGCGGTCGAAATGGCCGTGGGCTTTGGTATCGCTATCGCAAGGTTCCGCTCGCGCGGTTCGGTCGAGATGGAAGAAGCACGCGAGTTGCGAGGATGAGTTTCATAGCCCTGACATTACTCGCGCCCCTGCTGGCGGCGCTGTTGATCCTAAGCGTTCGCCGCATGGCCGGAGGCTTGGCCCTGCTTGGTATCGGCATCAGCTTGCTGGCCGCTCTGGCCTCGCTTGCCGGTGCGTTTGACGGGGCCACTTCGCAACTGATCATGCCGGGCTTGCCGAATATGCCGCTGATCCTGCGCGCCACTCCGCTGACAGCGATTTTCTCGGCGCTGGTGGCAACTGTGGCCAGTTTCGTGTTAGTCTACGCAGTTGGCTATATGGGCAAAGACCCTGAAAAGACACGGTTTTTTGGCACTATGTTGCTGTTTGTCACCGCGATGCAGGCGCTGGTTCTGGCCGGTGACTGGATCACGCTGCTGGCCGCGTGGGAGCTGATCGGCTTTTCCAGCTACCTGCTGATCGGCTTTTGGTATCGCCGCGACGGGGTGGCGAGTGCGGCCACGCGTGCGTTCATCTACACCCGTACCGCCGATCTCGGCCTTTATATCGGCATCTTCGTGCTGATCGGGGCGGCAGGAACCACCGAGATTTCGGTGACGCTCCAGACCACCGGAACAGCCGCGACCATCGCCGGAATTTTGCTGCTGATCGCCGCGATTGGCAAGTCGGCGCAGATGCCACTTTATGACTGGTTGCAGCGGGCCATGGCCGGTCCGACGCCGGTTTCGGCGCTGCTGCACTCCGCAACTCTGGTGGCGGCAGGTGCGATCCTGTTGATCCGCGTGGCCCCGATGTTGCCGGGAGAGGCCCTGTTCGTCGTCGGTCTCGTTGGCGGGATCACGGCGGTCATTACCGGCCTGATTGCGCTTGGCGAAACCGATCTTAAACGCATGTTGGCGGCTTCGACCTCCAGCCAATACGGCCTGATGCTGGTGGCGATTGGCGCAGGCGTACCCGTGGCAGCGCTCTTGCATCTGATTGCCCACGCAGCGATCAAAAGCTCGCTATTTCTTGGCGCGGGCGTGTTTCAACATGATCGCGGCGATACCGATCTGAAAAAGCTCGCCGGGGCAGGGCGCTCGCGCCCACGCATCTATTTCGGCTTTGTTGTGTCCGCACTGGCACTGGCAGGCATCCCGCCCTTGGCCGGTTTTTTCTCTAAAGATACCATAATCGCCGCCTCGCTGGCCTCATCAGGGGCCGCCTGGCTCGCCCCTCTCGCACTCGGCGGAACTGTGTTGACGGGGGCCTATATGGCGCGTGCTTTGCGCCTGCTCTGGGTGGGAAAAGCGCAGAAAACCGGCGATTCCGGCATGGTTTGGATGGGCAGCGGAATCGCGGTTCTGGTGCTGCTGGCCACGATATTGGGCGCGGGATTTCCCGCCGTCGAGCGCTTGCTTGATGCCGAGTTGCCGACCTCGTTGATGGCCGCAGGGCTTGGGCTGAGCGCGGCACTTAGCGGCCTTGCGCTGGGCTGGTTTGTTCCCGCCGCGCGCCTGCTTGGCCCGATCCGGGGCTGGGCTTTGCGCGGTTTTGCCATAGCTGGCGGCTTTGACGCGCTGGTTTTACGCCCGAGCATGGCCATCGCCGCGATTTGCGACCGGCTTGACCGCGCGATCTATAACGGCGTGCTGGCCATCGGGCGGCTCAACCTGTCGCTCGGCATTCTCAGCCGCAAAAGCGACGAGCAAGGCATCGACCGCGCCATCTTCGGCTTCGTCAATCGCACCATCGCCACCGGAGCGCGCGCACGTCTGTTGCAAAGCGGACTGATCCACAAAGAGCTTGCCCTGACCATCATCGGTGTCGGCATAATCGTCGTCCTTCTGGTCGCCGTCCCGATGTATTTCTAAGGAGAAGAAAACCCATGCTTCCACTCTTATCCATCGCGGTTTTCCTTCCGCTTCTGGGCGCGCTGTTGTTGATGGTCCTGCCGGACAAATCGCGCCGTGTGGCACACACGATCTCTATCGGCTTCACCGGCCTGACCTTTCTTGTAACGCTGGCGATCTGGTCACGCGGGATCGTGCCGGGCGGTTTTGCGCAAGTAGAGGAGGTCTCGTGGATTCCCGCCGTAGGAGCCGCCTACCGCGTTGGCATCGACGGACTGAGCCTGCCGTTGATCCTTTTAACGTCGCTGTTATTCCTGCTCTCAAGCATCTATTCCGCCCGCGTTGACAAGCGCCCTGCCGTCTATGTGGTGTTGATGCTGATGCTGGAGACGGCCTCGATTGGCACCTTCGCCGCCCTTGATGCCCTGCTGTTTTATGTCTTCTTCGAGGTGTCCCTCGTGTCGATGTATTTCATGATCGTCGGCTGGGGATATGAGGATCGCCAGCGCGCCGCCTTGATGTTCTTTCTCTACACACTGCTCGGCAGCTTGCCGTTACTCTTGGCCATTCTCGGCATGTTCCTTGCCAGCGACCCTTACACGTTTGACATGCGCGTCTGGATCGACAACCCGCCCCTGACCGGCATCGCCGCCATGCTGGCACTGATCGCCATGGTGTTCACATTCGCGGTCAAAATCCCGTCCTTTCCGGTCCACACTTGGTTGCCCGCAGCCCATGTGCAAGCCCCCACCGTCGGCTCTGTCATCCTTGCTGGCGTGATGCTGAAATTTGGCACTTACGGCCTGATCCGGTTCGCGCTGCAAATGACGCCAGAGGCGTTTCGAACGGCCGGTCTGGTGATCCTCGCCTTCGGGGTGTTCAGCGCCATTTACGGCGCGTTCGTGGCCTTGGCGCAGACTGATCTTAAAAAGCTGATCGCCTATACCTCGGTCAATCACATGGGCTATGTGGTGATCGCGGTTGCCGTGGCGGCCTTGTCTGTTGATCCCAAAATGCGCGCGATTGCGCTTGACGGGGCGACCTTGCAAATGATCAGCCACGGGCTGGTGACGGGGGCGTTATTCTTCCTTGTCGGCATGTTGCAAGACCGCGCCCACACCCGCGATATCGGCGCGTTTGGCGGCTTGCTCCAGAATGTGCCGCTGCTTGGTTGGAGCTTTATCATCGCCGCATTTGCCTCGCTCGGTCTGCCGGGGTTGGCGCATTTCCCGGCCGAGTTCCAGATTTTCCTCGCCACGCTCAACATCCAGCCTTGGGCGATTATCGCCATTCTGGCCATCGTGGTTACGGCTGGATTATACCTGCGCGCCATTGCCAAAGTGTTCATGGGCGAGCCGGTGGAGAAGTGGGCGACCATGCCCGATCTTGATCGCCGCGAACTGGCCGTGATTATCCCGCTGACCCTGTTGATCATCCTCGTTGGCGTGGCCCCCTCGTGGTTGCTCGACATGATCCACACGACCACCTCGACACTGAGTTTCTGATGGGACGCGATCTTTCCTTTCTCTATCCAGAGATGACGCTGGCCGTTGCCGCGATGCTGATGCTGGTGGCCGAAATGGCGCGCGCGCCGCGCCTTGCGCTGTGGCTCGGTCTGCTGGGATTAGGAGCGGCCACCGGTCTGACCCTGCCCTTGATCAACCTTGATACCACCGTGTTTGGCGAGACCTACCGCATTGATCTTCTCAGCGGTTGGGCCAAGCTGATCCTGCTTCCCGGCACGGCACTGGCCTTGCTGATGGCCCGCGCCGAGCTTCACGGACAAGAGCGCGAGGGCAGTGTTTACAGCCTGATTTGTTTGGTGACATTGGGCGCGCTGATGCTCGCAGGCAGCGGTGACATGATGCTGTTGGTGCTTGGCGTGGTGGTAACGGGCCTTGGCTCGTTCGCACTGGTGACCTTTCCGCGCGACGATGCCGCGACCGAGGCCGGGATGAAGTTTCTGGTGTTTGGCGCGGTCACCGGAGCGGTGATGATTTATGGTCTGACCTTTTGGTTTGGTGGCGCTGGCTCGACCCTGTTCAAGGAGCTGGGCAACATGCGCGGCGGGACCGTGGTGATGGCCGCTGGTCTGATCGCGGTGATCGTTGGTCTTGGCTATAAGGCCGCGCTGGTGCCGTTTCACTTCTGGGTGCCGGACGCCTATGAAGGCGCGCCGATCTCGGTTGCCGCCTACATGTCCGTGATCACCAAAATCGCCGCGTTCTTCGCGCTGGCGCAGGTGTTGCGCGACTTGCCCACGTCGACCGGCTGGCCGCTGGTGCTGGCGCTGATCGCGGCGGTGACCATGACCTACGGCTATCTGACGGCGCTGGTGCAAACCAATATGGTACGTCTGCTGGCCTATTCCTCGGTCGCGCAATCGGGCTATTTCCTGCTTGGTATCGTTGCTGTCGGGGCCAACACCCTGTCGCTGCAATCGCTGATTATTTTCGGCGCGGCCTATATCGCCATGAACCTCGGAGCCTTCGCCATCGTGATGCTGGCAGGCCGGGAGCTTGCAGATTTCAAAGGCTTTGGGCGACGACATCCTGTCGCGGGCGTGGCGATGGTGCTGTTCCTCTTGTCCCTGACCGGCATCCCACCGCTGTTTGGATTTATCGGCAAAGCCTACCTTCTGGCGGCAGCGGTTGACGCGGGCTATCTGTGGCTGGCAATCATCGGTATCCTCAACAGCGTGCTGGCGCTGGGCGTCTATCTGCGCATCATGGTGCCGATGTTCCAAGCCTCCGAGGATGAGCCACCAGCCGCCAAAGCCACCCCGCGCCCCGAGCTGACACTGGTCTGGACCCTAAGCGCCGCCGCTACGCTGGCCTTCGGCATCTTCGCCGCCGTGTTTCCGGGATAGTTCGCTTAATACCAACACCGCATCATAATTTCGACAGAAAACACATGTTCCGCCCGGCTGACAAGCCGCGCCGCGCCGGACCCCTTGGGAATTGCGAAGCAAATCCTCTTGGGGCGACAGTGGATTGCCAGGCAATCCACGAGAGGCCTTCCCCGTCGCACCAAAGGTGCGCTTTCAGCGCAATGAGGCGCTATGCAACGGTGGTGAAAATTGTGATGAAGCAACGGATTGCGATGCCACTTCATCCATCAATCGAGGAAATGCGCCACCCCAAGGTCCGGCGCGTCCCTCATTTGAATCTATCCACGACAGAGCCACCTGCCTGCGGGCGATGTATGCATCAAACGCCGCATCCAC
Source organism: Alphaproteobacteria bacterium (assembly GCA_013151335.1). Lineage (GTDB taxonomy): Bacteria > Pseudomonadota > Alphaproteobacteria > Rhodobacterales > Rhodobacteraceae > UBA5972. The sequence goes on from JAADIJ010000135.1 coordinate 18,147, forward strand.
CCGCCAACACACTCAAAAATCCTTCAAAAGTCTGGTCGTCAACGGGTCCATGAACCCGGCAGTCGTCGCCTCGGTTTCCATCGCCATCGCGCGCTCTATATCGGTGCTTGCCGTTTGCCTTAGTGTGCGTTTCATCGCCCGCAATGACAGGCGGGGCAGGGCGGCGAGCTTTTGGGCCACGGTGCGGGCCTCGTCCATCAGGGTCGCATCATCAACCACGCGCCACGCCAAGCCAAGCGCTGCCAACTCCTCGGCACCATAACGCTCGCCCAGCATCAACATTTCGCGCGCCTTGTTCAGCCCGACGAGCGCTGGCAGCAGGGACGTCACCCCGCCGGTGACAAACAGGTTCAGCGACACCTCGGGGAAAAACCCCCGCGCGCTTGCCGCCCAGATCGGGAAATCGCAATTGATCGCCCACTCAAATCCGCCGCCTACGGCCCAGCCGTTTATCGCCCCGACCACTGGAATCTCGCCGAACATGATCGCCCGCGTCACCCGCTGGATCGCGTCCACCGCCGCTCGCGCCTCGGCCTCGTTTTCGGGGTGTTGATGGTCTTGGCGATCATCGCCAGCACAAAAGGCGCGGCCCGCTCCGGTCAGGATAATCGCGCGGGTTTGGCTGTCGTCATTGGCATCCTCAAACGCCTGCGCCAGATCGCGGATCAGGGCCGGGTTCATGGCATTAAGTCGCTCAGGCCGATTAAGCCTGATCGTGCGCACGCCTTGATCAAGCGCGCTCAACACGGTTTCATATTGCGGTTCACTCATTGATATGTCCTCATCACGCGCCGGGTTTTTCCTTGGGTCACAGCCAGACTGCCATGGGCCAGCAACGAGACCCGAGCACTCGCGCCAAGGCTCTTTTTCAGCGCCGCCTCGATTTGATTTACCAGCGCTTCGGACGGCTCAACCCCTTGGGCCAGCTCCGCCGACACCGGCAGCACATCATGAGGCGGCGGTTGATCAAGCATGATCCGGTAATCCCCCGAGAGCGCCGGGATCGCCGCCAAAACCGAGGCCACCATGGTCGGAAACAGGTTCAAGCCGCGCACCACCACCATGTCGTCATTGCGCCCCACCACCCGAAACCGAAAGCCGGTGCGCCCGCAATCGCAAGGCTCGGTCTCGTCAATGGTGATGATGTCGCCGGTGCGAAACCGAACCAGCGGTTGACAGTCACGCTCTAAATGGGTCAGCACAAGCTCGCCGGTTTGGCCGGGGCGGATGTCCAGAGGCTGGTCGCTTTCGGGGTCGATCAGCTCGGGATAAAGTACGTCACTGGCCATGAAATGGAGCCGTGTGTCGTCTGCACACTGGGCCGCGAAATTGCAGAAAACATCGGATACGCCGTAATTGGCATTGCGCGGCTCAAGCCCCCATTCGGCGCGAATACGGTCGCGCAAAGCCATGTCGTCAAGCCCCGGCTCTCCGCCAAACAGGCCGAGTTTCAGGCCAAGATCGCGTGGTTTCACGCCATCAAACCGCTCCGCCAGAACTCGCGCAATCACGGCAGGATAAGACGGCGTGCAGGAAATCGCGGTGACGCCGACCTCTAAAATGGTGCGAATGAGCAGCTCGGTATTGCCAACTCCGAACGGAATAACCATCGCCCCGGTGCGCTCCAGCCCCATGTGATCGGTCAGCCCGCCCATCCACATCTGGTAGTTCAGGCAATGGACAACCGTGTCCTCGCGCCCCAACCCAGCGGAGTGCTGACAGCGCCCGGCAACCGCCTCGGTCATCGCACAATCGCGCGCCGAGAGCGCCAAATTCATCGCCTGCCCCGTGGTGCCAGAGGTGCGATGCAGCCGCGTAACCTGCGCGCGCGGGGTGTTGAGATAGTCGCCAAATGGGGGGTGCGCCGCCTGCGAGAGCCGCAGGTCGGACTTGGAGCAGAGCGGCAATTCAGGCAGATCACTCAATCGCATCGGCGCAGAATTGCCTTGCCATAACGTTTTATAAAACGGCGATGCGTTCACATGTTCGCGCTGGAGCTCCCACGCCGTCTGTTGCAACTCAGCCAGCAGATCTGCCGCCAGAAATTCGCCATTCTCGTGCATTTTTGGTGTCCGTAATATGCCCCAATCGTCAAAGGGCAGCCTCAGCCGCCCATTGAGTTTTGTCAATGCACCAGATGCTGTGACGCGTCGTCAAATGCCCTTGGCGACCGCGCTCACCAGCCTTGCTGAAACAGAAAGCCCGCGCCATTATTGCCGGTCTGGCTGACTTGCCCGCTGGTGCCGGTGCCGAACTGGAAAATCCCGTAGGAATTATCGTTGCCGCGCTGGCTCAAGGTCGCGTTATGGCCATTGCCTTGCTGCTCGATCACCCCGAAATTGCCGCGCCCGAACTGGCCGATCCCGGCGGCATTATTGTTGCCGGATTGCGAGATATTGGCCCCGCTGTCGATCGCCTTGGAGATCGAATAAAGCGCGAGTATGGTGCGAACCCCGCGCGCCTCCTCGGCGTTGCGGGCGTTAAACTGAAAGCTGATCTGCCCGCCCGCGAAGGAGGGCAATGCGGCGGCGATAGAGAGGCCGAGTGCAAGGGCGATTGTGTTGAAACGTTTCATTTTCGTATTCCTTTTGATGCAAAATTCAAAGCTCGACCGGAGGGCGCGGGCTATCACAGGTGAGTTTTTGGCCGTTCAATCGCAGATCAAGCGTGGCGTTGATCTGATCCTTCGGGCCGTTGATATAGGTGGTCGCCAAGGTCTGGGTCTGCCCTGCTTTGGCGTCAAAGGAGCCGGATTGATTGATCGTAGACGAGCCGCCATGACCGGATTTACGGATCTGCAAATCATAAGAGCCAGCGGCGTCAATATCGGACAATACCCAGCCCTCCAGCCGTAAATTCGCGCCGGATTTCGTGATCTCGACACCACAGCTTGGCGGCGTGATCTTGGTTTCGTGACCATAGGCCGACAAAGCGCCAAACGCCCCGACAGAGCCAAGAACCGCCGCGATCAGGCGCGCGTTAATGAAACCAAAAGTCAACATGATCGTATCCTTTCCATGAGGTTGGTTGGTCGCGCGAGATCGAATTGGCCTCGCGCGACAGTTTGCGAGACGGCTCTAATCCTGAATGATCACAGAGACATTGCCGTTGCCATATTGTTGGGTGTTGGCGCTGTTGCCATTGCCAAGCTGGATCACGCCAACCGCATTGCAATTGCCCGACTGCGAGGTCGTGGCGCTCTGATTGCTGCCAAACTGCGCGACACCGGCGATATTGCAATTGCCAGCCTGCGAGGTGCTGGAAAAGTTGGAGAACCCGCTCTGGCCGATCACCGTGCGGTTGCCATTGCCGTCCTGGGCCGAAATCGAGGTGTTGCTCCAACCGTTTTGATAGACGCTCAGCCGGTTCCAATTGCCGGTCTGTGCCGCGCCAACCCCGTTGCCGGAACCCCATTGTTGAATGTGAACCTGATTGCCATGAGCCAAAACAGGGGCCGAAAATCCGGTGGCGATGATGGCCGCAATGGCGGCGGATTTCAGAGAAAAAGTAAAAGTCATTGGTGCGATCCTTTTGTCAAAGTTAAGTTCCGGCGCTTAAAAAACCATGTGGCTTTTGCCGGTGAACCAACTTTGGACGAAAGGTGTTTTGACAAACAATATCGCCGCGATGTTATCGGCTGACATGCTCTGTGTTATCGGATAACGGCCTTGAAATGTGGGGCGTTAACCTTGATCCGCAGGCCCAAACCCACCACCTCCGGGAGAGTGTATGACGAAAACCTCACCTGGCTTCATCTCGACCTCGTCATTGCCTTTGAGCCTCTGAGCACTGCCGTCATGCCGCTCGATCATGTTCTCGCCGGTTTTACCTGCTCCTCCGCCCTCAAGGCCAAAAGCGCGCGTGATCCGGTGCGAGGACAAAACCGTGGCCGTCATCCCCTCTAAAAACCTGAGCTTGCGAATGGTGCCGTCACCGCCACGATATTTGCCGACCCCGCCAGAGCCGCGCCGGATCGAAAACTCCTCCAGCCGCACCGGAAACCGGGTTTCAAGCACCTCGGGATCGGTCATGCGCGTGTTGGTCATGTGGCAATGCACGGCACTGGTGCCATCAAACCCGTCGCCCGCCCCGGTGCCGCCGCAAATGGTCTCGTAATTCTGATAAATCTCGTTGCCATAAACGAAATTATTCATCGTCCCTTGCGAGCCGGCAAGCACCCCGAGCGCCCCATAAAGCGCGTCCGTGATCGACTGGCTGACCTCGGTATTGCCGGAAATCACCGCGGCAGGAAAATCAGGATTGATCATGCTGCCTTTGGGGACGCGAATTTCCAGCGGCTTCAAACAGCCCTCGTTCATGGGAATATCCGCCCCGACCAGCGTGCGAAACACATAGAGCACCGCCGCGCGGCAAATCGACCGCGGCGCGTTGTAATTGAGTGTGTCCTGCGGCGAGGTTCCGGCGAAATCAATCACGGCGCGGCGTGCCTTACGATCAACCTTGATCGCCACCTTAATCTCGGCCCCGCTGTCCAGCGCGTAAGTAAAATGGCAATCCTTCAGCACCTCTAAAACCCGCCGCACGCTCTCCTCGGCGTTGTCCTGAACGTGGGACATATAGGCGTGAACCACCTCCAAGCCGAACTGCCCGACGATCTTGCGGAGCTCACGCACGCCGGTTGCATTGGCGGCAACTTGTGCTGCCAGATCGGCCATGGGTTGATATTGCGGCAAGGGTAGGGGCCGGACGCCAGCAATTCGCGTGTGGCTTGATGGCGAAACTCGCCTTGATCCAGCAGCAGGAAATTATCAATCAGTACCCCTTCTTCGGCGATATTTTCGCTGTCAGGCGGGGCCGAACCGGGGGTGGTGCCGCCAATATCGGCATGATGACCACGCGAGGCGACGATGAAAATGATCTCGCGGCCGCTTTCGTCAAACACCGGCGTGATCACCGTTACATCCGGCAGATGGGTGCCGCCGTTAAACGGATTGTTCATCATGAAAACATCACCGGCACGAATTTTTCCGGCGTTTTGCGCCAGCACCGTGCGCACACTTTCGCTCATAGAGCCAAGATGCACCGGCACATGCGGCGCGTTGGCCACCAGATCACCCGAGGCGCTGAATATCGCGCAAGAGAAATCCAGACGCTCCTTGATATTGACCGAATAAGCGGTGTTGGCGAGCGTCGCGCCCATCTGCTCGGCGATGGTCATGAACAGATTGTTAAACACCTCAAGCATCACCGGATCAACATGGGTGCCAATCGCCTCTTGGCGCTGCAATTTAGCAATCCGCGTCAGCACCAGATTGCCCGTGGGCATGGCCTCGGCTTGCCAGCCCTGATCTATCATGTTGGTGCCGGTCGGCTCGAATATAATCGCAGGCCCGTTGATTTTTTCGCCCACCGCGAGGGCTTCGCGATCAACCAGCGGCGCGTCTTGCCAGCACCCGCCAGCATAAAGGCGCGCCTGTCGTTTGATCGTGTTAGCAGTGGCGGTGATGCGCGGAAGATCGACCTCTTCGCCCGTGATGCCGATCGCTTCAGAGGCCAGCATATCAAGGATCAACTCGTCGTAATCCGGCACAAAACCAAACCTGATTTCATGTGCTTTTTCAAAGCTTTGGCGCATCTGATCCGCACCGGCAAACGGCACAGCGATGGTCTGATGCGACCCTCCCGTGCGAATATGAGCGGTGCGCACATGGCTGATATCTGTCGCCTCAATCCCTTGGGTCAACACGATCTGGCGGGTGATTTCATCTAGGCCATCGAGGATTTTCGCCGCCTGCGGAGCCTCGGCAATCGGACGGGCGAACTGGTGTTCACGCAAGCTGCGCACATCCGCCAGCCCCATGCCAAACGCCGATAAAACCCCCGCGTAAGGGTGAATAAAGATGCTTTTCATCCCCAGAATATCGGCCACCTGACAGGCATGTTGTCCGCCAGCACCGCCAAAACAATTCATGGTATAGCCGGTCACGTCATAGCCCCGCTCGACGCTGATTTTCTTGATCGCGTTGGCCATATTCTCGACCGCGATGCGCAAAAACCCTTCGGCCAGCGCTTCAACTGGCTGCTCTGGCTGACCCGATTGGGTCGCAATCTCGCCCGCCAGTTCGGCGAATTTCTGCGTCACCACCGCCTTATCAAGCGGCTGATCGCCATCAGGCCCGAACACATGCGGGAACTGCTCGGGCTGCAATCGGCCGAGCAGAATGTTGCAATCGGTCACGCTCAGCGGCCCGCCGCGCCGATAACAAGCCGGTCCGGGATTGGCGCCAGAGCTTTGAGGCCCGACCTGCATCCGCCCGTTATCATAGCCAAGAATAGAGCCGCCCCCGGCAGCAACCGTATGAATTCGCATCATCGGCGCGCGCATCCGCACCCCCGCGACCTCGGTCTCAAACGAGCGTTCAAACTGCCCCGCGTAATGACAAACATCGGTCGAGGTGCCGCCCATGTCAAAGCCGATCAACTTGTCAAAGCCCTGTTGCGCAGCAGAGCGCACCATCCCGACCACGCCGCCAGCAGGGCCGGAAAGGATCGCGTCCTTGCCTTGAAATAGCGCCGCATCGGTCAATCCGCCATTGGATTGCATGAACATGAGCGAGCGGCACCCGCCTTGATCGGCCCCTAGCGCGTCGCTGACTTCGGACACATAACGGCGCAAGAGCGGCGACAAATAGGCGTCAACCACGGTGGTATCGCCGCGCGAAACCAGCTTGATTAACGGGCTGACCTGATGGCTTAGCGACACTTGCGTAAAGCCGATTTTGCGGGCAATTTCGCCAGCCTCAAGCTCGTGTTGATGGAAGCGGTAAGCATGCATGAACGCGACCGCAACCGATCTGAACCCCTGCGCATAGGCAGCAGTTAGGTCCGCATGAACCTCTTTGATATCAAGCGGTTGAATGATCTCACCCGTTGCGGATAAACGCTCGTCAACCTCTGCCACCTGCTCATATAACAGCTCGGGCAGACGAATATTCAAATCAAACAGACGCGGCCGGTTTTGATAGCCGATCCTCAGCAAATCGCCCATGCCCTTGGTGATCAGCAGCAAAGTCCGATCACCTTTACGCTCCAACAACGCGTTGGTCGCAACCGTCGTGCCCATCTTCACATTGTCAATCAGACCGGGCGGCAGAGGTGAGTGGTCCTTCAGCCCCAACAGGTCGCGAATGCCCTGAACGGCGGCGTCAACGTAGCGCTCGGGATTTTCCGACAGCAGCTTGCACGAGCGCAAACTGCCATCGGGCCGACGCGCCACAATATCGGTAAACGTGCCGCCGCGATCGACCCAAAACTGCCACATGACCTGCATATCCTTTGCTTGTCGATCCATCAGAATCGAAACATTAGATAAACGTTGACAAATTGTCGGTTATTTGTCAACGTCCTAATACTGAACATCGACAAGCCGGTTCTGAGCCGCGTTTAGAGGCCCAAAACCGGCGGATCGACGAAAAACAATTGGGAGATTACCACAATGAACAAAATAGCCGGGCTGATCGCATCAGCCGCTCTTGTAACCGGCGTTGCCTCTGCGGCATCCGCTCAACAATGGAACATGCCGACCCCCTATTCTGACGGGGTTTTTCACACCGCCAACATCATCCAGTTCGCGGCTGATCTGAAGGCCGCGACCGGCGGCGAGTTTGACATCACCGTTCATTCCGCAGGCTCGCTGTTCAAACATGCCGACATCAAAAACGCTGTGCGCAGCAACCAAGTGCAGATCGGCGAGTTCTTCTTGTCGCGTCTTTCCAACGAAAACGCCGCCTTCGGATTGGACTCGTTGCCGTTCCTGGCCACCAGCTATGACGATGCCGCCCGCCTCTGGGCCGCGCAAAAACCCGTGATCACCAAACTGCTCGCCAAACAGGGCCTGATCCCGCTTTTTGCCGTGCCATGGCCAGCGCAGGGTCTTTATACCAAGAGCGAGATCAAAACCGTGGGCGACCTCGCAGGCCTGAAATTCCGTGCCTATAATGCGGCGCTGGAAACCTTTGCAACCCTCGCCGGTGCCTCGCCAACTCAGGTCGAAGCCCCTGATATCCCTCAAGCTTTTGCCACCGGTCAGGTCGAAGCCATGATCACATCGCCCTCCACTGGGGCCAGTTCCAAGGCCTGGGATTTTCTGTCGCATTACACCCCGATCAACGCGTGGGTTCCCAAAAACATCGTGGTCGTCAGCAAACGAGCCTTTGACGCGCTCGACGCCGATAACCGCGCCGCCTTGCTGAGCGCCGCCGCCACTGCCGAGAAACGCGGCTGGGCCATGAGCAAAGCCGAGGCCGCCGCCAAGACCAAAATCATGGCCGATAACGGCATCATCGTGGTTCAGCCCAGTGCTGAACTGATGGCTGGTTTGAAGAAAATCGGTGCCAAAATGCTCGCCGATCTGGAGGCCACTGCCAGCCCCGAGGCTAAGTCGATCATCGCTACCTATCAGGCCAACTAATTACCTCTGAACCTGTCCGGGGCCGGTCACGACTGGCCCCGGTTTTTCTGCCCCCCCTCCCCACCGGAGCGCCCGCCATGCGCAAACTTCTCGACATGATTTACGCGGCCAGCGGCGCTCTGTCGGCGTTGTTTTTGGTGGCGATCTGTCTGGTGGTCGCAGCCCAAGTGGTCCTCAATCTGATCACCAAGATCTTCGGCACCGCCTATAGCTATACCATCCCGTCCTACGCCGATTTTGCCGGATTTTTCCTTGCCTCAGCCTCGTTTCTGGCGCTGGCCTACACGTTGCGCAAAGGCGGGCATATCCGTGTGACCCTGCTCATCCAGACCTTTGGCGCAGTGCCGCGACTGGCTGCCGAACTGTTCAGCCTGTCGCTTGGCGCAGCGCTTTCGGGCTTTACCACCTACTATATGATCCGGCTTATGCTTGAGAGCATCACCTATAATGACCTCTCGTTTGGCATCATCGCCATCCCGTTATGGATACCGCAACTGGCGGTTTCAAGCGGCCTCGCCATCCTCACCCTCGCTTTTGTCGATCTGTTTTTCGTGACCCTGCGCGCTGGCCATCCCGTTTTAAAACACGTGGAGATGGAGTAAACCATGTCCGATCCCATGATCATGCTCAGCCTGCTTTTGCTGCTGCTTGGATTGCTCAGCATCGGCGTTTGGGTCGCCATCGCATTGATGTCGGTCGGCGCATTTGCGCTCTTGTTTTTCTCCTCCGCGCCGGTAGGCCAAGTGCTGGCCACGACCATTTGGGGCCAGAGCCATGCTTGGGCGTTGGCGGCGTTGCCGTTGTTTATCCTGATGGGTGAGATACTTTTGCGCAGTCGCATGTCCGAAGATATGTTCAAAGGTCTCGCCCCGTGGCTGGGAGGATTGCCGGGCCGATTGCTGCATGTCAACATTCTGGGCTGCGCGATTTTCGCCGCCGTGTCCGGCTCGTCGGCCGCGACCGCTGCGACCATCGGCAAAATGTCGGTGCCCGAATTGATGGAGCGCGGCTATCCAGAGCGTTTGGTTATCGGCACGTTGGCTGGTTCGGCCACGCTTGGTTTGCTGATCCCGCCCTCGATCATCCTGATCGTTTACGGGGTGGCGACGGACCAATCCATCGCGCGTTTGTTCATCGCCGGAATATTGCCGGGCCTGATGCTGGTCTTGATGTTTGGCGGCTACGTCGTCGTGCGCGCCTTGCTTGATCCGGCCTCGATCCCCGCCGAAACCGAGAGTTATACGCTGTGGCAAAAGATCAAATCATCGCGCCGCCTGATCCCGGTGATCGTGCTGATTGTTGGCGTGATCGGCTCGATCTATGCGGGCATCGCCTCGCCCACAGATGCCGCCGCGCTCGGGGTGATTTTCTCGCTGTTTTTGTCGTGGCTGTCGGGTACATTCAGCCGCAAAATGCTGGTCGAGGCCGTCATGGGCGCCACCATAACCTCAGCCATGATCGCCTTTATTCTGGCTGGTGCCGCGTTTTTGACCGTGTCGATGGGCTTCACCGGCATCCCGCGCAACCTCGCCGCATGGATCGGCTCATTCAATTTGTCGCCCCTGGCGTTGCTCGCGGCGCTGACGGTATTTTTCATCCTGTTGGGGTGTTTTCTCGACGGAATTTCGGTGGTGGTGCTGACCACATCGATCATCATGCCGATGATAAACGGTGCCGGGATCGACCCGTTATGGTTCGGGATTTATCTGGTGATCGTGGTTGAAATGTCGCAAATCACCCCGCCGGTCGGGTTCAATTTATTTGTGATCCAAGGCCTTACTGGCATCAATATCCTGTCCATCGCCCGCTCGGCCCTGCCGTTTTTCACGCTGCTGCTGGCGGCGGTATTCATCATCATAGCGCTGCCTGAAATCGTCACCGTGTTGCCAAATTTGATGAGCCGCTGAGGGGTCTACAATGAGGACGCCGCCCGCGAGGCCTGATCATAGACCCCCGAAAGTGCGCGCAGAGCGGCGGCAATCTCACTCAGATCATGGCCACCGCTATCAAGCATCGTCAGCCCATCAACCAGACATTGCTCGCGAACCTCGCGGTATTTGTTGCATAATTCCAGTCCCTTACCCGTCGCCGAATAGAGCATCTCCTTGCCGGATTTCGCGCCCGCGACCAGACCATGCTTGACCAGTTTCTTGATCGCATAATTGACGGTATGCGTGTCCTCCATGTTCAGCATAAAGCACACATCCGCCAACCGTTTAGAGCGGCTGCGATGGGTTATATTGTGCAAAACCAGAATTTCCAGCGTGCCAAGATCGGCATTCCCCGCCGCGGCCATGCAGTGATGCACCCAGCGGCCAAAGCCGTTATAGGCGATCATTAGGCCAAATTCGAACTCGGAAAGCTGCCAGCCCCCTTCGGTTGCCAGATGCCGGGACGAGACTATTTTACGCTTGGTTTGCTTCTCTTCCATGACGTTATCTAAACGTTTTATCGCCAGTTTATCAAGAAAAACTACGCCACCACGCGAAATACCCGCGCCTGCCATTTATGGGGTGGCAAATCTCCAAGGTCAGACTATTTATGCCTCAGCGCACGCAATCAACCGCATGAAGTTCAACAAACAGGAGCCTCGACAATGCCCGAAAAAACCGCCCCCGCCCCGGATTGTTGCAGCGACGAGCGCACCGGAGCGGCCCTGATCCCGGTTGATCGGGCCGTGGAAATTGGCATCGCGCTGGCCCAGCCCGTCGCTGAAATCGAGCTGGTCACCCTCGATGACGCTTATGCACGCATTCTCGCCGACGATCTCGTCGCCCCTATGCCGCTGCCGCCATTTGATAATTCCGGCATGGATGGCTACGCGCTGCGCCACGGCGATATTGCGCCAAGTGGTCCGACCCACCTCAAGGTCACGGGCCGCGTCGCTGCCGGAGACGACGCCGGGCGCGCGGGCATCGTCGGCAAGGGTGAGGCCTTTCGCATATTCACCGGCGCCGCCCTGCCGCAAGGGGCCGATGCGGTCATCATGCAAGAACATGTGGCGCGCGCAGGCGACACCATCACCCTCACCGCCCCTGTTCCCGACGGCAATAATATCCGCCGCAAAGGCGAGGATGCCCCCGAAGGCAGCGTGCTTTTATCGGCAGGCACCTACCTTGGGGCGCGCGAAATCGCCGCCATCGCCTCGGTTGGCCAGCCCCGGGTTCAGGTGCGCCGCAAAGTCAAAATCGCGCTTTTTTGCACCGGCAGCGAGCTTCGCCAACCGGGCGAGAGCCTCGCTCCCGGCCAGATTTACAACTCCAACCGGTTCATGATGATGGCCGCATTGCGCACACCCTCCATCAGCCTGCGTGATTTCGGCGCCATCGACGACGACCCCGACCAGCTCCGCCTCGCGCTCATCAAAGCCTCCAAAGATGCGGATATCATCGTCACGACCGGCGGGGTTTCGGTCGGCGAAGAGGATCACATGGTCGAGCAACTAGTGGCCGCAGGCGGGCAGATCGACGTGATGAAAATCGCCATGAAACCCGGTAAACCCCTGTCGGTTGGCACCCTCAACGGCGCGATTTTCATCGGCCTTCCCGGCAATCCGGTCGCGGCCTACACCACTTGGAAAGTGATCGGCCAGTGCATTGCCGACAAGGTCTCGGGCCTGAAAACCTCTAAAAAAGCGGTGTTCCAAGTCGAGCTTGCCCGCGACGTCACCCGCCGCGCCGGTCGGCAGGAATATCGCCCAGCACGCATCATCGGAACCTCGCCCTCAGGCCATCCGGTGGTCGAACTGCTTGATCACTCGTTCTCGGCCAAGATATCGCTGATCTGCTCGTCCGACGGATTCGCCGTAATTCCGCCCGAGGCAACGGAATTGACTGCAGGCATGAAACTCAGCTTTGTCGCGCTTTAGGGTGGCGCACCCTTGCCATTCTGTTAACAGAGCGTAAATTCATCTTTCCTAATCAACGTGGACCCGCCAATGGCCAGCTCTCCCACGCCAAACCTGATCGACCCGTTTGGACGCACCATCACCTATTTGCGCGTGTCGGTGACGGATCGCTGCGATTTTCGCTGCGTGTACTGCATGTCGGAAAACATGACGTTCCTGCCCAAAAAAGACCTGCTGACGCTGGAAGAGCTTGATCGCCTATGTTCGACATTTATCGGTCAGGGGGTCACCAAGTTGCGCATCACCGGCGGCGAGCCCCTGGTGCGTCGCGGGGTTATGACGTTCTTCAAATCCATCTCGCGCCATCTCGAGAGCGGCGCGTTGAAAGAGCTGACGCTAACCACAAACGGCTCACAACTGAAAAAATTCGCCCGCGATCTGGCCTCTTTCGGGGTGCGGCGCATCAATGTGTCGCTTGATACGCTGAACGAGGAGAAATTCGCCAAGATCACCCGCTGGGGGCGCTTGCCGCAGGTGCTCGACGGGATCGATGCGGCCCTGAGCGCCGGAATTGACATCAAAATCAACACGGTGGCGATCAAAGGCGAGAATGAAGACGAGCTAGAAGATTTTGTGCGCTGGTGTGGGGATCGCGGTCTTTCCCAGACCTTTATCGAGGTGATGCCGATGGGGGAAATGGGCGAGGAAAACCGGCTTGACCAGTTTTGGTCGCTCAAAGATCTACGCGCGCGCCTCGCTCAAACTTGGAGGCTGAAAGAGATTGCCCTCACCACCGGCGGCCCGGCGAATTATGTGGAACTGGCCGAGACTGGCCAAAAAATTGGCTTTATTACCCCCCTTTCGCATAATTTCTGCGAAAGCTGCAACCGGGTGCGGGTGACGTGTACCGGCCATCTTTTCCAATGCCTCGGTCAGGAAATCGAGACCGATCTACGGCAAGTCCTGCGCGACAATCCCGATGATGACACAGCCCTGATTTCAGCGATCAAAGCGGCGATAGACAAAAAGCCGCGCGGTCACGATTTCGATTATTCCCGCCAAAAGATTGCCGGTGAAATGTCTCGGCATATGAGCCATACTGGCGGCTAATTTTACCCGCTCAAAACATTATTCTCAGACGTTATCTGCCGGTTGCGTGAACTGACATGCCGCTCAGTTGTGCCCTCGATCCAGTAAACGCTTTGCGATCACGGTTGCTTGTATTTCGGCGGCTCCCTCAAAAATATTCAAAATCCGCGCATCGCACAACACCCGGCTGATGGGATATTCAAGCGCAAAGCCGTTGCCTCCGTGGATTTGCAGCCCGTTATCTGCCGCCGCCCAAGCCACCCGCGCGCCCAGCAATTTGGCCATTCCGGCCTCCAGATCGCAGCGCCGCCCCTGATCCTTTTCGCGCGCGGAATGATAACTGAGCTGGCGCGCCACCATGATCTCGACCGCCATCATTGCCAACTTCGAGCTGACCCGCGCAAACTCGATGATCGGTTTGCCAAATTGTTTGCGCCCTTGCGCGTAGTCCATCGCGATCTCCATCGCCGATTGCGCCACCCCAATTGCCCTCGCCGCTGTTTGAATACGCGCGCTCTCGAATGTCCGCATTAGCTGCTTAAAGCCTTGCCCCTCGACCCCGCCAAGCAGATTTTGGGCATCGACCTTGAAGCCATCAAAGGCCAGCTCATACTCCTTCATCCCGCGATACCCCAGCACCTCGATTTCGCCGCCGCTCATACCCTCGGAGGGGAACGGCACCTCATCTGTTCCGGGTGTTTTCGCTGCCAAAAACATGCTCAATCCGGTGTAATTATCCGTCTCAGGATTTGTGCGCGCAAGCAGCGTCATCATATGCGTGCGCGCCGCATGAGTGATCCACGTCTTATTGCCGGTCACCACATACCTGTCACCGTCAAGCACCGCCCGTGTTTTTAGCGCCCCGAGATCAGAGCCGGTGTTAGGTTCCGTAAACACCGCCGTCGGCAAGATCGAGCCGTCGGAGATTTTTGGCAGCCATTGCTGTTTTTGCGCCTCTGTTCCCCCGCCAAGGATCAGTTCGGCCGCAATTTCAGACCTCGTTCCAAGCGAGCCGACACCTATATAGCCGCGCGACAGTTCCTCTGACACCACGCACATCGCTGCCTTGGGAAAACCAAAGCCGCCGTATTGTTCGGGGATGGTCAGGCCAAACACGCCAAGAGCCGCCATCGCCTCGATAATTTCAATTGGTATCAGCTGATCGTTAAGATGCCATGAATGGGCAAAGGGAACGACCTTGTCATTGGCAAAGCGGCGGAACTGGTCGCGCACCATTTCAAGCTCGTCATCAAGCCCGGTTGCACCGAACGTGGCCGCGCCGGAGTGCTGCTGCATCAACTCGCAAAGCCGCGCGCGCGCGGGTTCACGATTGCCGCGCGCGATCAAAATATCCACCCCGGCGTCGCGCCAATCTTCGCAATCGGATGCGTTCAGGCCGATGTCAGACAGCCGCCCGATTTCGCCCTGACTCATGGGAATACCGCCCGCAAGCTGGCTCAGATATTCGCCGAAAGCGATCTGCAAAATCAACTGCTCAATCTCGCCGAATTTGTCCTCGTCCATCAGTGCATGCGCCCAGTGATCCATTTGTCGCAAGGCCTCGACATAGGTGGCGATCCACGCGAAAACATGCGCCGCAAATTGTTCGCTCTCAAACAAATCCGCCTGCACCTGCTCGTCGGTTTCCACCTTCGCGCGCACCGCTGATCGCACCGTCTCCAACAGAAGGTCGGCACGCTTCACAGACGCTTGAGTCAGGCTCAGCAGATCGCCGATAATCGGGGCTTGTGTTTGGGTCATATCTCTGTCCTGTCTCGTCTGAGGAATGCGCAGAATCGTCCATAGCGGAGCGTTTCAGAATTCCTAACCAATGCTGCGATGCAGCGCAACAAAAATACCAAAAACATGGTGACGGCGAACGAATATGACTGACGGAAATTCTCTTTCCCCTGTATCACGAGCGCGGCACCCATGAGCGGCATGCTCTCGGACATGGCGGTCTGGACGCTTGTCGCGTCGTTGATGATAGTGTTTTCGGCGGGGTTCGTAAAAGGAGCGGTAGGGTTCGCGCTGCCCATGATCCTGATCTCGGGTATTGGCAGTTTCATGCCCGCCGAGATCGCCGTCGCAGCCTTAATTTTGCCAACCGTGACCGCCAACTTGATACAGGCATTTCGCCAAGGATTTGGCCACGCATGGGCCAGTTTCCGTCGCTTTTGGTTGTTCAATCTGGTGCTGTTTGTGATGATTTTACTGTCGGCACAATTGGTGCGGGTGCTGCCGCAATCGGTGTTGTTTTCGCTGCTTGGAGCGATGATCTCGATATTCGCTTCCCTTCAACTTGCCGGATGGAAACCACAAATACGTCAAGGATTTGAACGTATTACAGAAGTATCGGTTGCCATGCTCGCAGGTTTTTTCGGCGGTCTTACCGGTGTTTGGGGGCCGCCGACGATTTTATATCTGACGGCGCTGAATGTGCCCAAGAAAGAGCATGTCCGCGTTCAAGGCGTGGTTTATCTTCTTGGCTCGATCCTTCTACTTGGCGCGCACCTGAAATCGGGTGTGTTGAATGCCCAGACCCTGCCGTTCTCGGCTCTGCTGGTGGTGCCGGCGTTGCTTGGTCAACTGGTCGGCCTCAGCATCCATGACCGTATGAACCAGGTGGTTTTTCGTCGCCTTACGCTGATCGTTCTGGTGGTGGCCGGAGCCAATCTTTTGCGTCGAGGTTTGTTGGGGTAAGGCGCAAATAAAAAGCGCCCCGCGTGTTTTTACGAGAGGCGCTCAATTATTAACAGCGTTAACACTTACCCCAGCGCAATCGCGCGAACATCGTCGTCGATATAGGCGTCATACTGTGCGAAATTTTCGGCAAACATCGCCACCAGTCGCGCGGCATCCCGATCATAGCTTTCGGGGTTGTCCCAAGTACGCCGTGGATCAAGCAAAATGTCGGCAACGCCGTCAACTGCCACCGGAACCTCAAAGCCGAAATTCGGGTCGGTGCGGAACTCCGCATCATTAAGCGATCCATCAAGTGCCGCCCTCAGCAATGCCCGTGTCGCGCGGATCGGCATTCTAGAGCCCGTGCCATACGCGCCCCCGGTCCAGCCGGTATTCACCAGCCAGCACGTCGCGCCGGATTTGGCGATCCGTTCACGCAGCAAGTTGCCATAAGCCTCGGGTCGGCGTGGCATGAAAGGTGCGCCAAAACAGGTGGAGAATGTCGGCTGAGGCTCGGTCACGCCCTGCTCGGTTCCCGCCACTTTCGAGGTAAAACCGCTGAGGAAATGATACATCGCCTGCGCAGGTGTAAGCCGCGAAATCGGCGGCAGAACCCCGAACGCGTCGCAAGTCAGCATGATGATATTCTTGGGCTGACCACCCAGCGAATTTTCGCTGGCATTGGAGATATAATAGAGCGGATAGGCGCAGCGCGTGTTGGCTGTCAGGCTGTCATCCTCGAAATCCAGCTCCTTGGTTTCGGGGTCAAACACCATGTTTTCAACGATGGTGGCGAATTTGCCGGTGGTGGCGTAAATCTCGGGCTCAGCCTCTGCCGACAAGTTAATGGTCTTGGCGTAACAGCCGCCCTCAAAGTTGAAGGTGCCTTGATCGGACCAGCCATGCTCGTCATCGCCGATCAAAACCCGCGATGGATCGGCCGACAAAGTGGTTTTGCCCGTGCCGGAAAGACCAAAGAAAATCGCCGTCTCGTCAGGTGCGCCCGGCGCGTGATTGGCGGAGCAATGCATCGGCATGATGCCCTTGCCCGGCAGGATGTAGTTCAAGAGCGTGAATACGCCCTTTTTGATCTCGCCCGCATAAGCCGTGTTGGCGATCAGGATCACTTTCTTGTCGAAATTAAGCGCAATCACCGTCTCGCTGCGGCAGCCATGACGGGTCGGATCGGCCTTGAATGACGGGCAAGAGATAATGGTGAATTCAGGTACAAAACTGGCCAGTTCGCCCGCCTCGGGACGGCGCAGCATGTGACGGATAAACAGGCTCTGCCATGCCAACTCGGTCACCACGCGCACGTCCAGACGATGGGCCGGATCAGCCCCGCCAAACAAATCCTGCACAAAAACTTCTTTGCCTTTGAGATGCTCCAGCATGTCGGCGTGCAGGTGGTCAAATGCGTCGATCTCCAGCGGCGGATTATTCTCCCACCAGATATGCTCCTCGACCGAAGGTGTTCGCACCACGAACTTGTCCTTGGCAGAGCGGCCGGTATGCGCGCCGGTCGCCACCAGCAGCGCGCCGCCATTGCCAAGCGTCGCCTCGCCGCGCTTCAGTGCCACCTCGACAAGATTGGTCTCGATGAGATTATAATGAGTTTCGCCGACGCCAGCGATGCCCGAGTGTTCTAGTGTGCAGTTGGGATTGACCCGTCCGGATGTCATTTTTCAAGCTCCGTAGAGGGCGAAGTTCAGCCAAAGCCGCCGCCCGTATCATGTTAATCTTTTAGACCAAAGCCACGCAGCCACGCCATAAGCGAAGCCACAGTCTGGCAGCGGCGGCGTCTGTATACCATGAGATACCGCGAGAAAAAGGGGCGAAAATGTCACCTGTTTGCAAGAATCGTTACCAATTCCGCGACAAATTAGTCATATATTATCTAAATGACCATTTGTTTCCAATTGTGAAAGGCCGCACAAGGCAGTTTGCAGTTGATTCTATGGCTCATAAAGCGGAACATGCCGCAAAATAAAAACTGGGCAGTTAATAAAGGGGGCGACATGTCAACGATCGCTTTGGTTGATGACGACAGGAATATCCTGACTTCGGTTTCCATCACGCTTGAGGCCGAAGGCTATGATGTGACCACATATAATGACGGCCAGTCGGCGCTGGATGGGTTTAACCAGAAACTTCCCGATATCGCGGTTCTCGATATCAAGATGCCGCGCATGGATGGCATGGATTTGTTGCACCGGATACGGCAAAAATCGGCGATGCCGGTGATCTTTCTGACCTCCAAAGATGACGAGATCGACGAGGTTTTGGGTCTGCGCATGGGGGCTGACGACTATATCCGCAAGCCGTTCTCGCAGCGCTTGTTGGTCGAGCGTATTCGCGCGCTTTTGCGCCGCCAAGAGGCGATTATCTCGGACGCGGGCGACAATCCCGCCGAGAGCAAATTGATAGAGCGCGGCTCTTTGGTCATGGACCCTTTGCGCCATTCGGTGCTGTGGAAAGGCAACAGCGTGAGCCTGACAGTGACCGAGTTTTTGCTGCTTCAGGCGCTGGCCACGCGCCCCGGTTTTGTCAAGAGCCGGGATCAGTTGATGGATGTAGCTTACGACGATCAGGTCTATGTGGATGATCGTACAATCGATAGTCATATCAAACGGTTACGCAAGAAAATGCGCACCGCTGACGATGATTTCTCGTCGATTGAAACGCTTTACGGTATTGGCTACCGCTACACCGAGGCATGAATGCAGTGTCGGAAATCGACGCATTAAAGGCAGAACAGGCGGACCAGCCAGACATCATTCTTGGTGAGGACTGGGACGAACAGGCGCGCGATGACATGCCCGCCGCTGCTCCTAAACGTGAACGACGGGGCTGGATATCGCTCAATCGCTCGCCGCTGGCGCGCAAGATCATCACCTTCAACCTTTTGGCGCTGGTGGTGCTGGTGGGCGGTGTGCTTTACCTCAACCAGTTCCGCGAGGGTCTGGTGGTTCAGCGCGAGCAAGGGTTGGTAACCCAAGCCAAACTGATCGCCAAGATTTTCGAGGCAGAGTTGCCGACCAGTGGGCCGGTCGATCTGGCCACAGGCACGGGGGTGTCACCCGAACAGGTGCTCAGCCGCCTCAGTTTGGGGGCAGGGGTCAAGGTGTTCGTGTTCGATCCGGGCGAGGATGTTATCGCC
The DNA here is from genome assembly GCA_013151335.1 of Alphaproteobacteria bacterium. Taxonomy (GTDB): domain Bacteria; phylum Pseudomonadota; class Alphaproteobacteria; order Rhodobacterales; family Rhodobacteraceae; genus UBA5972. Next base: position 37,359 of record JAADIJ010000135.1, read on the forward strand.
GCCTCAATCGGAAAATCGACGCCCGACAGTGCCAAAACCCGGCCCTATGGTACGTTTATTACTGATTTTCTCAACCTGATCTGGGAGAAAATATCGGGGCTGTTTGGCCCCATTTCCACCGATCAGGTGGTCGGCGCACAGGCGCTGGCGCGTCAATCAGTGCCGTTCGGGCTGGCCGGGATGACCAAAAGCATCAAGCTCAGCGACACCAACGGCAATCTGCTTTTTGCCGTGGCTACGCCGATCAAGCGCGCCGACAAGGTTCTCGGCGTGTTGGTTCTGACCACCGCCTCGGGCGAGATCAACCAGATCGTGCGCCGCGAACGCGAACAGGTTTTACAGATGTTCGTGGTTGCAATTTTGGTCTCGATCGGCTTGTCTTTGGTTCTGGCCAGCACCATCGCCAACCCTTTGCGCGATCTTGCCGCCGCCGCCGAAATGGGCAAAGCCAGAAACGCACGCCAAATAAGCCCGAACCGCGTGCGTATACCGGATATGACCGGCCGACCGGACGAAATCGGGCGTCTTTCAGGAGCGCTTCGCAGTATGATAACCGCCCTATATGACCGCATCGAAAGCAATGAGCAGTTCGCTGCCGACGTTGCTCACGAGATCAAAAATCCGCTATCCTCCCTGCGCTCCGCCGTGGACACGCTGCGGGTCGAAACAGATGACAACAACCGCAACCGCCTGTTGGCGGTGATCGAGCATGACGTGCGGCGGATGGACCGGCTGGTGTCGGACATCTCCAACGCGTCGCGGCTTGACAGCGAGCTGGTCAAAGAGGAGATGCGCGGCTTCAACCTGGTGTCGATGCTTGACAATCTGGTCACCTATAATCGCTTGGAGGCCGAGGAGGCTGGGGTTGAGTTTATCTCCGATCTTCCAGAAAAACCCATTATGATACAAGGGCTTGAAGAGAGATTGGCCCAAGTGTTCGTCAACCTGATCACCAACGCATTGTCGTTTTGCGAGGATGGCGATGCGGTCAAAATCTGGGCGCGCGAGCGCGATAAACGGGTGCTGATCGTGGTTGAGGACACCGGCCCCGGCATCCCCGAAGATGCATTATCCAAGGTGTTCTCGCGCTTTTATTCTGATCGCCCCAACACTGATTTTGGCAATCATTCCGGGCTTGGCCTCGCCATTTCCCGCCAGATCGTCGAGGCGCATGGCGGGGTAATCTGGGCTGAAAATATCCGCCCGACCGAGGCCGACATCACGTCCGAACCCCGCGGCGCGCGATTTGTTGTCGGCCTGCCGGTCTGAAAGTTGACCTCCACTGCCTGCGAATTGCGCCACGCCAGTTGCGCGGCAATTGGCCAACGCGCGGTGCTCATTCTCGGGCGTTCTGGCGCTGGAAAATCCGCCCTCACGCTTGATCTGATGTCGCGCGGGGCCTGTCTTGTTGCTGACGACCAGACCCGGCTCGAGCTGCATAATGGTATGCTTCTGGCTTCCGCTCTGAGCGAACTGCAAGGCCGGATCGAGGCGCGCGGCGTTGGTATTCTTACCGCCGATTACGCCGGGCCAACGCCCGTAATCTTGGCCGTGGACCTTGACCAACCCGAGCCAGAGCGTTTGCCGCCCCGCCGCAGGCTCACGGTTCTGGGCGTGGAAATTGATTTGATTTTTGGCGCGGCGCACCCCAATCTCGCCCCCGTTATTCATCAGCGCTTGCGCGGCGAAAGGGTGGCCTGAATGCCCCAATCCTCGACCCCGACCTCAACCCGGCACGCCCCCTTCAAGGTGGTGCTGATCACCGGCCCGTCGGGCGCTGGCCGCTCGACCTCTATCCACGCGCTGGAGGATTTCGGGTTCGAGGCGATTGACAACTTGCCCCTGACCTTACTTCCGCGCCTGCTGTCGGGCCCGCCAATGACCCGAAATCTCGCGCTGGGCATTGACGTGCGCAACCGCGATTTCAGCGCCGAAACCGTGATCGAGGCGGTGGACATCATCGACAACGAAACCATTTTTGACTGCTCGCTGGTCTATCTGGATTGCGCCACCGAGGTCTTGATCAGGCGCTACTCCGAAACCCGCCGCCGCCACCCGCTGGCCCCCGACGAGACCCCGGAGGAGGGCATCCGGCGCGAGCTTGACCTCTTGGGCGGCCTCAAACAGCGCGCCGATCTACTGATCGACACCACGGACATGTCCCCCCATGACCTGAAATCCGAGCTGCAAGATTGGTTCGGGGCCAAATCAAGTCAGAAAATGGCCGTCTCTTTGCAGTCGTTTTCCTATAAACGCGGTATGCCGCGCGGGCTGGATATGGTGCTGGATTGCCGGATGCTGCGCAATCCCCATTGGGACGAGGCCCTGCGCGCGCTTGACGGTCGCGACAGCCGCGTCGCCGAATATATCGCAGACGACCCGCTTTTTAGCGATTTCTTCAACAAAACCCTCGATTTGGTTGAACTGTTGCTGCCTGCATATCGCGCCGAGGGTAAATCCTATTTCACCCTTGCCTTCGGGTGTACCGGAGGGCAACACCGCTCGGTTTTTATGGCCGAGGCACTGGCTAATGCGCTTGCAGAGCGCGGCTGGCAGGTGTCTATTCGCCACCGAGAGTTAGAGCGTGAACACGAGCGCAAACTTTAGCGTAAACAGGCGCGCAAACGTGAGTATCGGGCGCAGATCACTGCGATATCTCGCAGTTAGACAACAAGGTGGAACCACTTGATAGGGATTGTGATTGTCGCTCATGGGGGCCTCGCGCAGGAGTATCTTGCCGCGTTGGAGCATGTAGTGGGCAAGCAGTCGGGCGTCATCGCGGTGGCGATTGAGGCCAACCATGATCGCCGCGCCAAACAGACCGAAATCACCTTGGCGGCACAGAAAGTCGATCAGGGTGCAGGCGTCGTGCTCGTCACCGATATGTTCGGCGGAACCCCTTCCAATCTCTCGCTTCTGGCCTGTGGATCGGTCGATCACAAGGTGGTTTACGGCGCCAATCTTCCGCTGTTAATTAAACTGGTGAAATGCCGCAACAAGCCGATGGACATTGCGGTGTCCGCCGCCCTTGAGGCGGGTCGAAAATACATAGATTGCTGCGAGGGAGCGCCTCAATGACCGGGCCGTGCCAACAAGATCTGCCGATCATCAACGAAAAGGGTCTCCACGCCCGCGCCTCGGCCAAATTCGTTGAAACGGTGGAAAGTTTTGACGCTACGGCCTGGGTCAGCCGCGATGGAATGACCGTGTCAGGTGACTCGATCATGGGCCTGTTGATGCTGGCGGCCTCCATGGGTACAAGCATTGGTGTGAAGACCGATGGCACCGAGGCGGCGGCCCTTGCAAACGCCCTGAAAGACTTGGTAAACAACTGCTTCGGGGAAGAAGCCTAAACTGATCTGCGCCGCGCGCGCATTACGAAGGACAAGTCGTTTGCAAGATAATCCCGCCCCGCTCGACGAACAGCCATATGATGGTCGCAACCTGTCTTACGCGGGCACGTTCACCAATCCGTTCAAGGCCACTGTTATTCGCGTAATCGAGCTTTTGACTGGCAAATTCCGCTTGCTCAAACTCGTGCGCGCATTCGAGGCGGCAGGGCAGGTCGACGAGACCCATTTTTGGCAACGCGCCATCGATCTGTTACACATTGATTTGCAAACCCCCGACGATCAGGTCGCCAATATTCCCAAAGAAGGCCCGCTGGTTATCGTCGCCAACCACCCTCACGGGTTGGTTGATGGCATGATCTTGGCCGAGCTGGTGGGTCGGGTGCGCCAAGACTTTAAAATCCTTACCCGCTCGCTTTTGACCAACGTGCCGATCATCCAGTATCACATGCTGCCGGTGGCTTTTCCGCATGAACCAAACGCCCTGAAAATGAACATCGCCATGCGTAAACTGGCGATGGAGCATCTGGACGAGGGCGGTGTAATCATCCTGTTTCCGGCGGGCCAAGTCGCTACCACCGCCGGTTGGAGTGGTCGCGCCCAAGAGGCCGACTGGCTGCCGTTTACCGCCAAAATGATCCTCAAAAGCCGCGCCAAAGTGGTGCCTATCTACTTTCCGGGGCAAAATAGCCGCTGGTTCCAGATCGCCAATAAAATCTCCATCACCATCCGTCAGGGCTTGTTGCTGCACGAGATTGCCCACTCGATGAACAAGCCGCAAAAGCCGGTGATAGGTCCGCTGGTCGATCGCGACGAGATCGACCTGTGGCTGAAAGATCCGCGCGGGTTTATGAACAACCTGCGCGCGAAAACCCTCAGCCTGCGCGAGTAATTTTGCCCTAGGGTCCAAACCCAATCAACCTGTTGAAAATAAGTGATAGCTATGATTCACTGTGTGAAGGCACTCGGAAGGTGGAGCATGGCGAATGAATTTTGGTTGTCTGACAGGGCATGGGCTGTGATTGAGCCGTTGTTACCGAGCAATCCCCCCGGCGCACGGCGGGTGGATGACAGGAGGGTTATCAGCGGGATTGTTCGCGTTCTCAAGTCCGGTTGCCGCTGGCAGGATTGCC
>JAADIJ010000092.1 GCA_013151335.1 Alphaproteobacteria bacterium
CGTGGTGTTTGGCCGCAAGCTCCAGCAAACGCGGCCACTCGCCAAGCTTGCGCACCAGCGCCAACTCCGATGAGTGGGTGATCTCCGAAAGGTCGGCGGTCGCCAGTTTAGCGTGGTCGGTATCGATCCCCGCCGCACGGCCCTTGGTCAGCACAGACGAAATTCGCGCATAGGCATATTGCACATAAAACACCGGATTTTCCTTGGATTGCTCCAGCACTTTGGCGAAATCAAAATCCAGCGGCGCGTCGTTTTTGCGCGTCAGCATAACAAACCGGGTCACGTCGCGACCGGCCTGCTCGACCACATCGCGCAGCAAAACGAAGGTGCCCGCGCGCTTTGACATCTTGAACGGAGCACCATTTTTGAACAAGCGCACCAGTTGCGTCAGCTTGATATCGAGCGGCACCTTGCCATCGGAAAGCGCAGAAACCGCCGCCTTCATACGCTTGACATAGCCGCCATGATCCGCGCCAAAAATGTCGATCAGCCCGTCATAGCCTCGCTCTACCTTGTCAAAATGATAGGCAATGTCCGGCGCGAAATAGGTCCACGAGCCGTCGGATTTTTGCACCGGACGATCCACGTCGTCGCCATGCTCGGTTGACTTGAACAGGGTCTGTTTACGCGGCTCCCAATCATCGGGCTTTTTGCCTTTGGGAGGCTCAAGATAGCCCTCATAAATCAAGCCCTTGGCGTTCAGACTGTCAATCGCCGCCTCGATCTTGCCGGTGCCGTAAAGCGACTTTTCCGAATAGAAATTGTCCATCTCGACCCCGAGCCCCTTAAGGTCGTCGCGGATCATATCCATCATCGCCTTGGTCGAAAACTCACGCAGATCGGCCAGCCAGTCGGCCTCAGGCCGCCCAACCAGACTGTCGCCATATTTGGCTTTCAAGTCTTGGCCAACCGCGATCAGATAGTCGCCGGGATAGGTGCCTTCGGGGAATTGCACCTTCTGTCCGTTGGCCTCCAGATAGCGCAAATAAACCGAACGCGCCAACACATCGACCTGCGCACCACCGTCGTTGATGTAGTATTCGCGCGTCACATCATAGCCGGCAAAATCCAACAGCGAGGCCAATGTGTCACCAAAAACCGCGCCGCGGGTGTGACCTACATGCAAAGGGCCGGTGGGGTTTGCGCTGACAAACTCCACATTGATCCGGCGTCCCTGCCCCATGTTGGAGCGGCCAAAATCGCCTCCCTTAACCAAGGTGGTGGAGACAATATCCAGCCACGCTTTGGGGTCTATGGTCAGGTTCAAAAACCCTGGTCCGGCCACATCGGCGGTCATAATACGCGCGTCACGCAGCAATTTTTCGGCCAGAACGGCGGCAATATCGCGAGGTTTAGCCCGCGCCGGTTTTGCCAGCACCATCGCCGCATTGGTCGCCATGTCGCCATGCAACGCGTCGCGCGGAGGCTCGACCGCGACGGCAGAGAAATCCAGATCAACTGGCAGGGCTCTCTCGCTTTGCATTTCGGTCAAACAGACCAGAACGAGCGATTTTATATCGGCAAACAGGTTCATATTGCTCTTTCGTTTTCAACTGAACGCGCTCTAGCACAGGCGCCCGAAGCTATCCAGTTGAGAATGTTAACCGCCCGCCAACATCGGGAACGCACCGCGTATACCCTCAAATATCATGCTCACGGCAATTGCCGCCAAAATCAGCCCCATCAGGCGCGTGACGATATTCATGCCCGTCACCCCGACCTCGCGCGCCAGCCAGTTGGCCAGCAAAAGCGTCACCGCGATCAACAAGCCGACCACGGCAATCACCCCGACCGCGATTGCAAGCCCGGTTCCGCTGGTGGTCTTCTGCCCAAACACAATCACCGTGGTCATCGACCCCGGCCCTGCCATCATCGGGATAGCCAGGGGGTAAAACGCAGGATTATCATGGGATTTCCCGTCGGCAGCCTCTTCAGGAACATGGCGCATCCGGCTTGGCGTGGCGCGCAACAAGGCCAAGGCCATGATGAAGATCAAAACGCCACCAGCGACGCGAAAATCATTGATGGTGATGCCGAAAATATCTAGCAACCGGGTGCCGGTTACCAAAACGACGGCAAGTGTGACAAACATTGCGAAAGTGGCGGTAACGATCACTTTACGCCGCGCGGCGACCGTATAGCCTTCGGTCAGCGCCAAGAAAATCGGCACCACGGTCAAAGGGTTCATAATCGCTAAGAGTGCCACAAACAGTTGTAGCGCAGCTTTGGTTTCCATCAGATCAATCCATCGACATTGGGTCAGTTAGCTTTCGGTGCTCATCAAGCGCAAAACGGTCGGTCATGCCAGCGATATAATCGGCAATGACCCGCGCGCGCTGCGTTTTATCGTCGGTTGTCACCCATTTTTGCCACCCGTCTGGCAGCATGCCGGGGTCTTCAAAGAAAATCTCGAAAATCTCTTTGACGATCAGCGCGGCCTTGCGCCGCATCCGCCGGACTTTCCAGTGACGATACATGTGCTTGAAGAAAAACGCACGAATAACCTTGAGATCCTCGAACATCGGAGCGGAGAACCGGATCATCTGGTGATCGGCGGCGCGTACATCGTTAACGGTTTTGGGCGCGGCTATGCCAATCAGGCGCTGGCTTTCGGCGATCACGTCTTCGACCATGAAGCCAAACACCCGCCGCAGCGCCTCGTGGCGGCGTTTGATGAAATCAAGCTCGGGATAAAGCGCGTCAACGCGGTCATAACACGCGCCGATTATCGGCAACGCGCGAATCTGCTCCTCGTTAAACAGGCCCGCGCGCAAACCGTCATCGAGATCGTGGTTGTTATAGGCCACATCATCGGCAATCGCGGCAACCTGCGCCTCGAGACTTGCGTAAGTTGCAAGCTCCAAGTCATGCTCGGCGTTATAATCTGCAAGCGCGAGCGGAACGGTCCCCGTCACCGGCCCATTATGCTTGGCCAACCCCTCCAGCGCCTCCCATGTTAGGTTTAAACCGTTAAAATCTGCATAATGACGCTCAAGCATGGTGACGATTTTGATCGCCTGCGCATTGTGGTCAAATCCACCGTAAGGCGCCATCGCCTCGGCCAGCGCGTCCTCGCCGGTATGGCCAAACGGGGTGTGGCCAAGGTCATGGGCCAGTGCAATGGCCTCGGTTAACTCAAGGTTAAGGCCAAGCACGGCCGAGATCGTGCGCGCGACCTGCGCCACCTCGATCGAATGGGTCAGACGGGTGCGAAAATAATCGCCCTCATGCTCCACAAACACCTGGGTTTTATGTTGAAGTCGTCGAAAAGCGCTGGAGTGTATGATCCGGTCGCGGTCGCGCTGAAACTCGGACCGATGAGCGCTGTCGCCTTCAAAAAAGAGGCGGCCCCGGCTTTTTTGGGGATCGCACGCATAACTTGCCAACATGATTTTCGCCTTGTTCTTGTTGCCTGACGCTTGAGCGCCTATATTATCTGACAGTGTAGAACAGAAAGAAGCGCGCGAACAGATGGACCTGACCCTGCCCCCCAAAGTGACCGACCGGGCCTTTGCCCAGCTTGCGGCGATTAACGACAGCGCGGATGCGCCCCAACCTTTGCGCGTGGCGGTCGAGGGCGGCGGTTGCTCCGGTTTTCAGTATGACATCAAGCTTGACGAGGCCACCAGCGACGATCTGGTGTTGGAAAAAGACGGGCAAAAAGTGTTGGTGGACAGCGTGTCCCTGCCGTTTTTGACCGGAGCGGTAATCGACTATTCAGACGAGCTGATCGGCGCGAAATTCACCATCAACAACCCCAACGCGACCAGCTCTTGCGGGTGCGGGACGTCGTTTTCAATCTGAAATATTAGGCGGCGCGCTGGCCTTAACTTTTCGCGACCAGATCGGCCTCCAGTTTTTGTTCAAGCTCGACCAGATCTTGCGGCAATGGCAAGCCATATCCACGCAGCTCTGACAGCTTTTCGCGCAAAAGCTCCTGCATTTGATGGGCGTCCTCGGGGGTTTCGCTCATCTGATCCATCAGCATCACGATCCCGGCTTTCAGGTTTTCAAATGACATCTGTGTTCCTCTCAATCTGGCTTGGAACATCATTGTTCAAAATCACCATGCACGAAGGCCCCGCGAGGCGCAAATCAATTGCCGGGCCTTTCAGGTCGGGCAGAAAGTCGCATGGAGGTTTTTGATCACCGAAATCACCCGATCATCAGCCAGGCTGTAATAGATCGTGCGCCCGTCTCGGCGCGCCTGCACATAGCCCTCCATCCGCAACCGCGCCAATTGTTGCGAGACATTCGGCTGCTTGGTATTGAGGTTTTTTTCCAGCGCAGCGACGGAATGTTCGCCGCCAACCAACTGGCACAGAATCATCAGTCGGGCCTGATTGGACAGCGACTTCATCAATGCAGCCGCCTCGCCGGCCATGAGGCGCATGTCGTCGGTGAAATGATCGATCTTCATATCTTCTGTCATTTCAAACACCTATACTGTTTTCGGGGGCTATTTCCGGCGACCTGTGTCACTCTGCCATACATGGGTAAATATATCAATATTGATATGTGTAATAGAACCCCTATATTCAGGAAAACCCGCAACAAGGAGTTCCCAGATGCGCCCCCAAATTCAGGCTTTTTTCGACCAACCGACCAACACCATTTCCTATGTTGTCAGCGATCCCAACGGCCAGAAATGCGCCGTCATCGACTCGGTTCTGGATTTTGATTACGCCTCTGGCCAAACCGACACCCGCGCAGCGGACGCCATCATTGCCCATATCGCGACCGAAAAACTGGAGGTCGAGTGGATACTGGAATCCCACGTTCACGCCGATCATTTGAGCGCGGCTCCCTACATCCAAGAGCAGCTCGGCGGCAAGATCGGTATTGGCGATCAGATCATCGTGGTTCAGGAAACCTTCGGCAAAATCTTCAACGAAGGCACGAGATTTCAACGTGACGGCTCGCAATTTGACAAGCTGTTCAAGGATGGCGACACCATCCATATCGGCCAGATGCGCTGTGACGTGATGCACACGCCGGGGCATACGCCCGCCTGCATGACCTATGTGATTGATGACGCGGCCTTTGTCGGCGACACGTTGTTTATGCCTGATTTTGGCACTGCGCGCGCTGACTTTCCCGGCGGCTCGGCGGAGGAGCTTTATCGCTCGATCCAAAAGATACTGACCCTGCCAGAGGAAACGCGAATTTTCGTAGGCCATGACTACAAGGCCCCGGGGCGCGACGAATTTGCGTGGGAGACCACCGTTGGCGAGCAAAAAGCGCTGAACGTTCATATCGGCTCCGGCGCGAGCAAAGAAAGTTTCGTCAAAACCCGCAACGCCCGCGACGCACAACTGGCCGTGCCGAGGCTGATCATCCCGTCCTTGCAGGTCAACATGCGCGCAGGCCACATGCCGGAGCCGGAAGATGACGGCAAATCCTATCTCAAAGTTCCGATCAATGGGCTGAAAAAATGAACATCCAGAGGCTCTCTGAAACTTACAGTGTTGGCGGCCAAATCTCGGAGCAGGATTTTGCCACTTTGGCGCAGGCCGGATATACTCAGGTGATTTGTAATCGCCCCGACAGCGAAGTAGAGGCGCATTTTCACGCCAAACAAATGCGCGTTCTCGCCGAAGCCAACGGGCTGGATTTCGCCTATAATCCTATAGCACATACAGGGATGACGATTAAAAATATCGAGAGCCAGCGCGCGTTGCTGAGCCAAGCCTCCGGTCCGGTATTTGCCTATTGCCGCTCGGGTCGACGCTCAACAATGTGCTGGTCGTTTGCGATGGCAGGACAAGTACCGACCGATATTATTCTCTCTGCCACCGCAAACGCGGGGTATCGGTTTGAGGGTCTGCGCGACCAGTTGGAGGCGATGGCCGGCTAAATTCCAGCCCCCCCTTCGACAAATTTATTCGGCTGCCGTCCCTGAGATAATCCGCGATAACATAATCCCGCGATAGATCCGGCCCTGCACAATCGATTCAAATAAGGTCTAAAAATTACCTTCGCCAAAGCCGATTCGCCGCCACGCTTTAAAAAACGTAGCGTCGCTCGCCTCTTGGTCCGCTTCGGCTGGCGGCCAATTTGTGGTAAACTGCGCGCAGCTTCACAGTTGGAGAGGTCGCCATGACACCCCTAAACCCCCAAACCGTACTTGAAACCCACGAGGTCACCAACCAGCCCGACGGGCGCGGCGACCTTGATCTGTGGGCCGATGACAAAATCCTGCGCCACTATGCCGGGATCATGGGCGCTGATCAGGATGATCTGGCCCCGTACGGCCACATTCTTGGCCGCGAACAAACCCGCGACGCGGGCCGCATCGCCAATCGGGTTTTGCCCGAATTACAGATTTTTGATCGCTCTGGCCGCCGCATCGACGAGGTCACGTTTCATCCGGCCTATCACCAATTGATGAATATAGGCTTAACCGCTGGCTACGCTGCCCGCCCGTGGGAGGAAAAATCCGGCGGACATGCCACCCACGCCGCGATGGTGATTTTGCAAAATCAGGTCGAACCGGGGGTCTCTTGCCCCATGACCATGAGCTACGCCGCCATCCCCGCGCTCAAAGCCAACCCCGATATTGCCGCCGAATGGGTGCCGCGCGTGATGTCGCGCAAATATGATCCAGCCTCAAAACCGGCAAGCCAGAAATCGGGCGCGACAATCGGCATGGCGATGACCGAAAAGCAAGGCGGCTCGGATGTGCGCGCCAACTCCACCGTCGCCACACGCGACGGCGAGAATTACCGTTTGCGCGGCCATAAGTGGTTCTGCTCGGCCCCCATGTGCGACGCTTTTTTGACGCTGGCACAGGCCAAAGACGGGCTGACTTGTTTCCTCGTGCCGCGCTGGAAACCGGACGGTTCACGCAACACATTGCAGGTGATGCGCCTGAAGGACAAGCTTGGGAACAAGGCCAATGCCAGCTCGGAAATCGAGTATCACGACACGTTCGCCTGGCGTCTGGGGGACGAGGGCAAGGGCGTCAAAACCATCGTTCAGATGGTCCACCACACGCGGCTTGATACCGCGATGGCCCCGGCAGGTTTGATGCGCGCCGCCTTGTCGGAGGCCCATTGGTGGGTGCTTGGGCGCTCGGCTTTTCAGCGCCGCCTGATTGATCAGCCGCTGATGCAATCGGTTCTGGCCGATCTTGTGCTTGAATATGAGGCAAGTGTTGCGGTCGGGATGCGGGTTGCAAAAGCGTTTGACGGCACCAGCGAAAAAGACCGCGCATTTGCCCGAATCGCAGTGGCGCTGGCGAAATTCACCTCAAACAAGCGCTGCCCGAATTTCGTTTACGAGGCGATGGAGATCCTTGGCGGCGTTGGCTATGTCGAGGAAAGCCCGATGCCGATGCTTTACCGCGAAGCGCCCCTGAATTCGATTTGGGAAGGGTCAGGCAACATCATCTGCCTTGATATCCAGCGCACATTGGCCCGCGAGCCTTTGGCGGTCGAGGCCTTGCACGATGAAATCAACCTCTCACTTGGGGCTGATCGCCGGTTTGATCAGGCGGTGAAAGACTTCAACACCCGCTGGCCCCACGGCGCACCGGAATCCGAGGCGCGCTGGTTCGCCAGCCGCCTTGGTCTCATCCTTGAGGCCGCAGTTCTGCTGCGCCACGCCCCCGAAGACGTGGCGGATGCGTTCATCGCCACCCGCATTGCAGGCGAGCGCGGCGATGTCCTTGGCGCGATCTCGCTTGGCAATCCTCGTGCGATCATAGAGCGGATAAGTTAACCATCGCTTACCCCGGCCTCGGCAAATGTGCTCATGCCGGAATGGCAGGCCAGCGCACCTTTAACGACGCCGATTGCCAGCGCCGCTCCCGAGCCTTCGCCCAGCCGCAAGCCAAGCGAGAGAAGCGGTTTTTTATCCATGTTTTCAAGCACTTTAGCATGCGCCGCTTCTGCGGAAACATGTCCGGCGACACAGTGATCAAGTGCTCCGTCAGTGCTTTTTGCCAGAACGGCAGCAGCCGCGCAGCAAATAAACCCATCGAGGATAACCGGAATATTCTCGGCACGCGCACGCGCGATTGCACCCGCCATCGCGGCTATTTCGCGCCCTCCAAGACACGTTAACACCTGCAACGGGTCGTCCAGAATATCGGCGTGCAGGGCAAGCCCCTCGCGCACCACACGCAGCTTATTTTGCAGGCCCGCATCATCAATGCCGGTCCCTCGGCCCACCCAGTCGGCGGTATCGCCGCCATATAGCGCGTTAACGATTGCCGCCGCCGACGTGGTATTTCCGATGCCCATTTCGCCAACGACCAGCAAATCGCTCGCTGTGTTAACCGCGTTCCAGCCGACTGCGAGGGCCAAAACGACCTCGGCTTCGCTCATCGCGGGGGCTTTGGTGAAGTCTTCGGTCGGGGCATCAAGATCAAGGGCCTTCACGCTTAGCTTGGCACCGAAACACGCGCTCAACTGGTTGATAGCCGCGCCACCTGCCTGAAAATTAAGGACCATCTGCTCTGTAACTTCGGCAGGAAAAGCAGACACGCCTTGCGCCGCAACCCCATGATTTCCTGCGAAAATAATCACCTCTGGCTGCATAATTTGCGGCGCAGCATCTTTACGCCAACCAGCGTACCAGATCGCGATCTCCTCAAGACGGCCAAGGGCGCCGGGCGGTTTGGTCAGCTCGTTATTTCGCGCGCTCGCCGCTTTTACCGCCGCCTCGTCAATGCCTCCAAATCCCGCGAGCAGGGCGGCGAATTCCGCTAAATTGGTAAACGGAGCTTGATGTCTCATGTGACTTTTCCTTGAGATTTCCAATTGAATTTACCTCTGTTTAACGCCACTGAATTAGAAGGAAAGATTAAACACGTTAGGACGGGGACCATGGGCGACTCACTTGCCGAAAAAAACTTCGAGGCTCATGATATTCTGGCGGCATTCGGCGTGCTCAGTCGCCTGCCATTGACGATCGATCACGCGAGGGCTGGCGCACGCGCGGCGAGGGCGACGTGGGCCTATCCGGTTGTCGGCGCGGGTTTGGGTGCGGTTGCGGCACTTGCGGCCAAGTTGGCGCTTTTTTTGGGGGTGCCTGCCGGGATTTCAGCCGCAATTGCGCTTGGTGCACTGGTGCTTATGAGTGGCGCGATGCATGAGGACGGGATTGCCGATTGCGCTGACGGGCTTGGCGGCGGCAACAGCAAGAGCCACCGCCTGGAGATCATGAAGGACAGTCGAATCGGCGCATATGGCGCGACGGTGCTTGGCATCGTTTTGATCGCACGATGGTCCGGCATTCAGGGTTTGGCCGAGGCTGATAAGCTGTTTTGGCCGTTGATCGCCATCGGTGCGGCGTCGCGTTTACCGATGGTTTTGGTGATGTTTTTCATGCCCTCCGCGCGCGAGGATGGCCTGTCGGCCGGGGTCGGCATGCCACCGCCAACCTCTGTCGCCGGGGCCATTGCCGCGACCGTGTTGCTGAGTATGTTGGCGATGGGCTGGGGCGGAGCTATGGTGATTTTTTGGGGCGTAATAGCGCCTATTCCCCTGTTATTATTAGCGAAATCCCTGATCGGCGGACAAACCGGAGACATACTTGGCGCCACGCAGCAACTGGCCGAGATCGCCTGCATCTCGGTCACGGTGGCACTGATCACATAACGACTTGCGCACTCAGACCAGCTATGCAGCCGGAACCACGCGCGCCACCAACACGTCAGTGATTTTTTGCTGGGAGATCATTTCATCGGCCCCGTCAACAGCGGCAACCTCGCGGGTGAGACGCTCCAGAGCGGCCTCGTAAAGCTGGCGTTCGGAATAGGATTGCTCGCGCTGGTCGTCATTGCGGTGCAAGTCTCGCACGACCTCGGCAATTGAAATCAGATCGCCCGAGTTAATCTTTTGTTCATACTCCTGCGCACGGCGCGACCACATGGCACGTTTAACCCGCGCGCGCCCTTTGAGCGTGTCCATGGCACGGCTCACCACTTCCGGGCTTGAAAGGCCGCGCATACCAACGGAATCCGCCTTTGCCGTCGGGACTCTGAGGGTCATTTTATCTTTTTCAAAAGCGATCACGAACAGTTCCAAATGGAAGCCCGCGATTTCCTGTTCTTCAATCGACACGACCTTGCCAACCCCGTGCGAGGGGTAAACCACATAGTCGTTGGGGCTGAACTGGGCTGTTTTGCGGGGCTTCGCCATATATTCAATTTCCTTGCAATGCGGCCATTTGTGGCCAGTTTATCGAGTTTGCAGCGACAAAACCGCCTGACGGCCTCGTCTTAAGGAGGCCAAAGCGGCTTAGGGCTACATGATTTAGTCGGTCTGCACGGCACTATTGGTGGCGCGTGGGGTCTGATTTTCCTGTTATTTCGAGGCTGATCATACCACAAACTCAGACGCAACAAAAGTGCCGCAGCGCAGAATGGGATATTTCACCTAATAAAACAGTAGGTTAAGTCGAATATCTGGCCCAAAAATATCGTAGTAGATGCGCCTAATTATACCCTGAAACGAATCAGCGGATCAGCCGCCCTCACCGGGTTTCTCGGAGAAGTATTTCTCGAGCTTTCCAGCCTCACCTTCGCGCTTGGCAGCATCAGGCAGTTCGTCTTTTTTGGTGATAATAACCGGCCACATTTCAGAGTATTTTCGGTTGAATTCAACCCATTTCTCCATTTCCGGCTCCGTATCGGGGCGGATGGCGTCGGCGGGGCATTCAGGCTCGCACACACCGCAGTCGATGCACTCATCGGGGTGGATGACCAACATATTTTCGCCCTCGTAAAAGCAATCTACCGGGCAGACTTCAACGCAGTCGGTGTACTTGCAGGCGATGCAGGCGTCGTTGACAATATAGGTCATATGCGGGCCTTTGTTTGGCGATTTTTCAGATCGGGTTATGAGCGTTGAGCCCAAACCTCGCAAGTGCTATTAGGCGGGTTCGCGCAATCATTCAAGAGGTTGGCCGCGAAATGGGCCCATGACGCGACGTGCCTTTTTGGTCGGGCGACCGCCCTTGCGATCATGTCCCGGCGCGGGCGGGGTTGGCGGCTCTATCGGCGATAAATCCTGATAAAGAGCCTGCGCCTCGCAGGCTGGACCAGGCGCGCACCGAGTTTCACGAGCCGCACCACCTTGATTCTATCGGCCTGCGCAAATGTCAGCGTGTCCCCGACGGCAATCATCAATGACGGCTTTGACACTTTGGTGCCGTTGACCCGAACATGTCCGCCCCTCACCTGTTTGGCGCTAAGGGTGCGTGACTTGAAAAACCGCGCCTGCCACAGCCATTTATCAAGCCTGAGAGACGGTTTTTTGTCACCAATAACGGCTGGCATCGGCGCTATTTTTTGTCTTTTAGCGCCAACAAAGCCGCGAACGGATTGTCGGGGTCAATCGGTTTTTCGCGGCGAGGCGGGCGAGACGACGTGGTTTTGGGATGCGCGTCTTTGGCTCGTTTGGGCTTATTGCGCGCTTTTTGTGGCTTTTGCTGGTTTACTCGCTTTTTAACCGGTGCCCAAGTAAAGGTGTAAAAAACCTCGATCTCGGCGGCAGCTACAGCTTCATCGCCTTGCTCTGCATCATCAGCTTTGACCACTTCCGCCGATGCCTCAGCACCATCGGCGGGGCCTTCGGCGTCGTCCTTTGACGGCTCTGCTGGCGCGCCCGCGTCTCGGCTTTGACTTTCTCGCGCTCGCCCTTTTCGGCGTTATAGCCAAGGCCCGTCATCAATTCCGCAAACTGATCCAGCGTCATGCCGGTGATCGAGAGCATATCGGGCGTGGCCTCAAACCCTGCGCGGCTATCTTGCGAGCGGGTCAAGTCGGCCAGACGCTCCAGCATGTCGATGCGGATCGCGCGCGGGCCTGCCAGCCGGTATCCGGCCTTTTCGTAATAGCCCTCGGGGGCCTCGATCATGGCAGGAACCGTCACCAGACCGGGGGGCGGAGCCTCGGGGAACTCGGTTAAATCCTTGGCGAGCGACCATAAAACCAAGCGCAGGCGGGTCGGCGCGGGCTTTAGCATCAGCTGTTGGAAAATGGTGTATTGGCCAAAACGGATGCCGTGTTTACGCAACAATCCGCGCGCCTCTTGATCGAGATCCTTGATTTCATTTGCCACAGCCGCGCGCGGCAAAACGCCCAACTCCTCGACAACGCGAAAGCCGACGCCGCGCGCCATACCCGTGACGGTTTCGTCGTTTTTCAGACCAAGTAGCGGCTCAAACAAGGCGGCGATTTTACGCTCAACAAAGTGACCAAGACGGCGGCGAACCTTTTCGGCGACGTCAGGGCCAGCCTCGTCATCGACGAAAACCTCGACCTTTGGCGCGAGGATATCGTCGCCCTTCACCAGTTTGCCGACGGCGGCATTGCCCCACATCAACCCACCTTGTTCGGTGAAGTCGATCTCGGTGTCGGGCGCGTTATAAAACCGATCAGAGCGCAGGTTGAACTCTGGCATCAGGGCGGCAATTCCGGCCGCGCGCAGGGTTTTGGCCTCCTCTGGGGTGGCATTTCTGTCTTGCTGAAAGCGAAATCCGCTCAGGCGGCCCACGAACTGATCCTCGACCAGCACGTCACCTTTGTCGTTTACTTGCGCCACCAGGCTCTCCTTTTGTTTCAACCGCCGCAGCAAAACACTGGTGCGCCGGTCGACAAATCTTTGCGTCAGCCGCGCGTGGAGCGCATCCGACAGTCGGTCTTCTACCGCGCGGGTTTCGCCCCGCCAATGGTTTTCGTCATTTACCCAGTTTTTTCGTTGCGAAACATAGGTCCAAGTGCGGATATAGGCCAATCTTTTAGAGAGTGTGTCAATGTCGCCATCAACACGGTCAATTCGCGCGATCTGAGCGGCCAGCCAGTCGTCGGGCAGTTGCGCCTTGTCGGCCAGAAAGCCAAAAACCCGCGACAGCAAGGCCACATGTTCGCCGGGTGAAATATTGCGAAAATCCGGGAGCTGGCATACATCCCACAGCAGCTTGACATCGCGCGCGGAATTCATACGCCCCGAGATATCCGGTATTTCAGCGAGGGTTTTCAAGGCGATAAGATCGTCTGGGTCGCGCGTGCGCATCAGTCGCTCGTGGTCGCTGGTCCGTTCAAGCGAGGCGATCAGAGCGGATAATGTGCCAAATTCAAGCCTCCGGTTGCGCCATTGCAAAGCCTTGATTGGCGAGAACCGATGGGTCTCGATTGCCGCGACCACCTCGGGGCTGAGCGTCCCCGCCTCGCCCGTCGTGCCAAACGAGCCGGGATTGAGGTATCGGCCTGCCCGCCCGGCAATCTGGCCAAGCTCGTTTGGTTGTAGTGCGCGCATGCGGCGACCGTCGAATTTCGCGAGCGCCGAAAATGCCACATGGTCAATATCAAGGTTCAGCCCCATGCCAATCGCATCGGTGGCGACCAGATGATCGACCTCGCCGTTTTGATAAAGCGCCACCTGCGCGTTGCGCGTGCGCGGACTGAGCGCGCCAAGAACCACCGCTGCGCCACCTTTTTGACGCCGCAAAAGCTCGGCAATGGCATAAACATTATCGACCGAAAACCCGACAATGGCGGAGCGCGCAGGCATTCTGGAGATTTTCTTTGGCCCACTATAGCTGAGGGTCGAGAACCGCTCGCGGCGCGAAAAGCTGACCTTTGGCACCAGCGCATTGATGGCTCCGCGCATGGAATCACTGCCCAAAAACAGCGTCTCGTGGGTGCCGCGCGCGTTGAGCAGCCGGTCGGTAAACACGTGGCCGCGTTCAGGGTCAGCGCAAAGCTGGATCTCGTCAATCGCGAGAAAATCAGTGCCAAGCCCGGTCGGCATCGCCTCAACCGTCGCCACCCAATATTGGGCGCGCGCCGGCACGATCCGCTCTTCGCCAGTCACCAGCGCCACCACCGAGGGGCCGCGCAAACCGACGATACGGTCATAAACCTCGCGCGCAAGCAGGCGCAGCGGCAGGCCAATCACGCCGGTTTTATAGCTGAGCATCCGCTCAATCGCATAATGGGTTTTGCCGGTATTTGTCGGCCCGAGAACCGCCGTGACCCGCCCCAAAGTTTGGCTCATCGCCCTGCCCCAACACCTGTAGCCACCGCAACCGGGGTGCCTAACCTAAAGCTCGACGCCTTGGGTCTCGTCTTCCAGCCGCTTGATGGCTTTTAGTATGTCGGGTCGCAGCGGATGTATAGAGTGGGCCTTGCGATAGACTTCCAGAGCTTTTTTTGGCTGATCGAGCCGCTCAAATATCATGGCAAGGCCGGACATGGCCCCGAAATGGCGCGGATTAAGCGCGAGGGTTCTTTGGATATCGGCAATCGCGAGACCATATTTATCCATCATGAAATAAACCGTGGCGCGCGCGTTCCAGCCCTCGGCAAATTCGGGCGCGTGGTCTGTTAATGCGGTCAAATGCTCGACCGCTTTTTCAAAATCCCCGGCTCGCGTCGCGTCGCGCCCCCGTTCCAGCAAAAAGTCCATTGAGGCAGAGCCGGAATGAGACCAAACCCGCCAAATCCGGTTCTCGACCGAGCGCCAATCTCCATCGAGGGGCTGCTTTAGCTCGGCAAACAGCGCGTCCAAATCCTCGGCCGGGGTGACGGTTTGGTCGCTGGTTTGGGCGAATACTGGCCCGGCAAGTGGAAAAAATGCCACAATAAGCGCAATTGCCGCCACGGCAGGGGTGAATTTATGTTTCATGAGTATCATATCGGATTTAATGGTAACCTGAACAACCTGAAAAGCGAGTAAAACTCGCGTGTAAACACCGGAGGATAACGTATGAGTGACGTGATTGATGGAGCCGTGAAGGCCCTGCAAGCAAAATTGGGCGATGGCGGCATTGAGTCGGTCGTGAAGTTTATGATTGAAGGCGAAGGCTCGGTCATGATTGACGCCAACGGGGCGCATGCAGGCGACGAGGATGCCGACTGCACATTGACCGCTGACAGCGACACATTTCAGGCGATCATGGATGGCAGCCTGAACGCAACAGCCGCGTTTATGACCGGGCGTTTGTCGGTCGATGGCGATATGGGCGTGGCGATGAAGTTGGGATCGGTGCTCGCCTGATATGACCCAAGCTCCCTTTTACGTTGAACATGCCGAAGCTCCGCCAGACGGGAAAGCCTGCTGGATCAAGGCCTCTGACGGGGTACGCCTGCGGATGGTCTACTGGAGCAAGGGCGAAAAAGGCACGGTGCTGATATTTCCGGGGCGAACCGAGTTTGTCGAGAAATACGGGCGTACAGCGGCGACGTTTCAGGCGCTTGGTTATGGCGTCGCGGTGATTGACTGGCGTGGCCAGGGGCTGAGCGACCGGCTCGCGCCCAATCGAAAACTTGGTCATGTGGGCGAGTTTGGCGACTATCAATTGGACGTCGAAGCGATGATGGGCGAGATCGTGGCTCTTGAAATGCCCAAGCCGTATTTCTTGTGCTCGCACTCGATGGGCGGGGCGATTGCGTTGCGGGCGCTGCAAAACGGGCTCGCCGTTAAGCGGCCCGTATTTATCGCGCCCATGTGGGGTTTGACGATTGATCCCTTGTGGCGACCGCTCGTGCAGGCGCTGTCGGCGGGGAGCAAAACTGTCGGATTGGGGGCGGAATTTGCGCCGGGAACCAGCCCTAAGAACTATCTTAACACCAGCAAATATCCCGATAATGTCCTGACCTCCAGCGAGGATACCTGGGATTATCTGGTTAGAATGACCAAGGCGCATGCCGGGCTGGAAATCGGCGGGCCGAGCATTCAGTGGCTTTACGAGGCCCTGACCGAAACCAAGGAATTATCGGGGATGGAGCCGCCGGATTACGAGGTTTTTTGCTTTATCGGTAGCGACGAAAAAGTGGTCAACCGGCGCGATGTGTTTGATTACGCAGCCAAATGGAGCGGGGCGCAGGTGGTGGTTATGACCGGTGCGCGCCACGAAATTTTGATGGAGACGCCGGAAATTCAGGCGCGCGCTTTTCGGTTGATCGACGGGTATTTCACCAGCTAGGGCGCGCTGATATTTGCTATTATCCTTATTAACCTATTGTTTTTATGAGAACTTCAAGCGCCATCGCATGAAGCTCCTTTGAGCCAGCAGCAACCGCACGACCACCGTCATGGGCCGGGCGACCTTGCCAGTCGGTGATGGTGCCACCTGCCGCCTCGACCACCGCAATCGGCGCTTGAATGTCATATGAACTAAGCCCCGCCTCGACCACCAGATCAACCTGACCAAGCGCGAGCAAGGCGTAAGCATAGCAATCCATGCCATAGCGCGTGAGCTTGGTTTGTCGCGCCAGATCGTGAAAGGCCTGCCCCTCAACCTCGGTTCCAACTTCGGGAAACGTGGTGAAAATCACCGCCTCGGCAAGCGCATTCACCGAACGGGTGTGCAGCGGTTTCTTCCCATGCGGGCCGATCAACTCCGCCACGCCAAAGCCACCTGCGAACCGCTCTTGAACATAGGGCTGATCGATCAGGCCAAACAGCGGCCCTGCGCCCGCATTCACTGCAATCAGCACACCCCAAGTTGGCGTGCCGCTGATATATCCGCGCGTGCCATCAATCGGATCGAGAACCCAAGTGTATCCGCTGCTGCCCGTAGTTTCGCCAAACTCTTCACCGACAATTCCGTCGTCGGGGCGCAGTTTGGCCAGCGTCTCGCGCATGATCAGCTCTGATTGCCGGTCAGCCACGGTGACCGGATCAAAGCCAGCGCTTTGTTTGTTATCCGCCATCAAAGATGATGTGCGAAAATATTCAAGCGTGACCGGACGGGCCGCATCCGCCAAGGCATGTGCGGTTGCAATCAGTTCATTCTTTAGTTTCTGGTCGATATTAGGCATGAAAAAACCCCGCTGAGCCGGTCAATATCCGGTTTAGCGGGGAATTCAAACATAAAACAGCGTCAGGTCGGCGCTGCCGGTGCGTGGTTAAGCCGCGTCGCTCAACACCCGCGCCAGATCAAACAAGCGTTTGCGCTGGTTTTCGGGGATCGCGTAATAGGAGCGCACCAGTTCCAGCGCCTCTTTGTCTGCCAACAGATCGCCAAGCGCGGTTTCCCCCTTGGCGGCCTCGGCACTATCGCCTTCCAGACCTTCAAAGAAAAAGCTGATCGGAACATCCATCGCGTGGGCGATATCCCAAAGGCGCGACGCGCTGACGCGATTCATTCCGGTCTCGTATTTCTGGATTTGCTGGAACTTAATTCCAACGGCCTCGCCAAGCTGTTGTTGGGTCATGCCGACCATCCAACGCCGGTGGCGAACCCTTTTCCCTACATGTACATCTACTGGGTGCTTCATTACTCTACTCCTTGGTTCCCTCAATAGTATATAAAGCAATTACCGTGCCAATATAGCACATATTACCCGCCGGAAGGCAAATTTCTTGTGCTTTCCTTGTTATACCCTAATAAAAACAGTATTTTTTATCATTATCACAGCCACGTGTTACCACAATACTAAGTGTAGCGTGCGATATATTCAGTCAATCTTAAGGTGTCTCGCAAATTGCATTGCAAAATGCAAAACACCTTATGGTTTATTCACTCATTTTGCGACTCTCACGCTTGCGCTCGTGTGGGTCAAGATGGCGCTTGCGCAAACGAATCGCTTTGGGCGTGACCTCTACCAGCTCGTCTGTATCCACATAGGCGATGGCCTGCTCCAGCGACAAACGTATCGGCGTGGTCAGTCGAACCGCTTCATCGGTACCGCTGGCGCGCACATTGGTCAGCTTCTTGCCCTTGAGCGGATTGACCTCAAGATCATTGCCGCGCGAATGCTCGCCGATGATCATGCCTTGATAGACCTGAACCTGCGCGCCGATGAACATCCTGCCGCGATCCTCGAGGTTAAAGAGAGCGTAGGCCACGGATGTCCCCCCCTCCATCGAGATCAGCACCCCAGAGCGACGACCGGGGATGGCGCCCTTGAACGGCGCCCATTCGTGAAACACCCGGTTGAGAACGCCGGTGCCGCGTGTGTCGGTCAAAAACTCGCCATGATAGCCGATCAGGCCGCGCGACGGCACATGGGCGATGATGCGGGTTTTGCCCACACCAGCGGGGCGCATCTCGACAACCTCGCCTTTACGACCGGCGAGTTTCTCAATCACGGCGCCTGAATATTCGTCGTCAACGTCGATGGTGACTTCTTCAATCGGCTCAAGACGCTCGCCGTTTTCTTCGCGAAACAGCACCTGCGGACGCGAAATTGACAGCTCAAAGCCCTCGCGGCGCATGTTTTCAATCAGCACGCCCATCTGCAATTCGCCACGACCGGCGACCTCGAACGCGTCACCGCCCGGCGTGTCGGTCACGCGAATAGCCACATTGCTTTCGGCCTCGCGCATCAGACGCGCGCGGATCACCCGGCTTTGGACCTTGTCGCCATCGCGACCGGCAAGCGGGCTGTCATTGATGCCAAACGTCACGGAAATTGTCGGCGGATCAATCGGCTGGGCGTGGATACCCTCGGTCACCTCGATCGCGCAAAGCGTGTCGGCAACGGTGGATTTGCTCATCCCGGCAATGGACACGATGTCACCGGCCTCGGCCACGTCAATCGGCTGCTGGACCAAGCCGCGAAAGGCGAGAATTTTGGTGACGCGAAAGTTCTCGATCAGCGCGCCGTCCTGGGTAATTGCCTTGATCGACGTACCCGCCTTAAGCGTGCCATTTTCAACCCGTCCGGTCAGAATTCGGCCAAGATATGGGTCACCGCCAAGCGTGGTTGCCAACATACGAAACGGCTCGTCGCGATGCTCGGCCTGAGCGGGGGCTGGCACATGGGCGACAATCAGATCAAACAATGCGTCCAGATCCTTGCGCGGACCGTCAAGCTCTTCATCGGCCCAGCCGGAGCGGCCAGAGGCATAAAGCGTCGGGAAATCCAGCTGCTCGTCGGTGGCATCAAGATTGGCGAACAGATCAAAACATTCATCCAGCGCGCGATCCGGCTCGCCGTCGGACTTGTCGACTTTGTTAAGCACAACAATCGGGCGCAACCCTTGGGCCAGCGCCTTGGAGGTCACAAACTTGGTCTGCGGCATCGGGCCTTCGGCGGCATCAACCAACAGCACCACGCCATCGACCATCGACAAAATCCGCTCGACCTCACCACCAAAATCGGCGTGACCGGGGGTGTCGACGACATTGATACGCACGCCTTTCCACACCACACTGGTGGCCTTGGCGAGAATGGTGATCCCGCGCTCGCGCTCCAGATCATTGGAGTCCATAGCTCGCTCGACGGTCTTCTCGTTTTTGCGGTAATTGCCCGATTGCTTCAGCATTTCGTCAACGAGCGTGGTCTTGCCGTGGTCAACATGCGCAATGATTGCGATATTGCGAAGTTCCATCCGCCAGATCCTTTTGGTTTTTTTTAGAAGGTAGAGTTCCGCGCGGCATTACATCAGCGTGACCCCCTTGACCAGAGGCAATCGGAAACCTGCGTTCGGCGGCCAGAACTTGGGTATAAAAAACGCACCCGAAGTTTGGCGTTTCACGGCCACCGCGTGGCGATGCCGTGACGACATATATCCACAGGACTTGAGTTGGCAATCCTGACCTGTCACCTTTACCGCCAACAGCCCACCCAAGCGGAGAAACCACTATGCGCGCCATGCAGGTTACTGAATACGGCCACCCCCTTCAATTGCAGCAGATCGACAAGCCAAGCCCGCAAGCTGGCGAGATTTTGCTGAAAATTCACTGCGTGGGCATGAATTTCGCCGACACATTATTGATCAAAGGCACTTATCAGGAAAAGCCCCCCCTGCCCTTCACCATGGGCATGGAAATCTGCGGCACGATTGAAGAGACTGGCAGCGAGGTTACGCATCTGTCGGTTGGCCAGCGGGTTGCGGTCTTTGCCGGCTTGGGTGGTCTGGCGGAGTATGGCTGCTTTAACGCGCAGTCCTGCGTTCCCATTCCCGACGTCATGCCCGCGCCGGATGCAGCCGCATTTCTGATCGCTTACGGCACGTCGCATGTGGCGCTTGACTATAAAGCCAACCTCAAAGCGGGCGAGCGTCTGTTGGTGCTTGGCGCATCGGGGGGCATCGGGCTGACGGCGATCGAGCTTGGCAAATTGATCGGGGCCGAGGTGATTGCGGTGGCGCGCGGCGACGAAAAGCTCAAGATCGCCAAGGCCAAGGGGGCGGATCATCTGATCAACTCGGAAACCGACGACATACGCGAGTTGGTGAAATCGCTGGGCGGGGCTGACGTGGTTTACGATCCGGTTGGGGGCGATCAATTCAAGGCCGCCATGCGCGCCTGCAACCCCGAAGCGCGGCTGATCCCGCTTGGCTTTGCCTCAGGCGAGGTGCCACAAATCCCCGCCAACATCCTTTTGGTCAAGAACCTGACCGTGATCGGCCTTTATTGGGGCGGCTATGCCAAGTTCAAGCCAAGCGTGCTGCGCGACAGCTTCACCCAGCTATTTAAGTGGTATGGCGAGGGGCGGCTGAAACCGCATATCAGCCACATGTTGCCGCTTGAGCGTGCCAACGAGGCGCTGGAGTTGCTCACATCGCGCAAATCGACAGGCAAAGTCGTGGTGAATATCGGCTGATCGGCACCTATACCAACGCTTATATCGGCGCCTATTTAGAGCGGTAAGCTTGGCGCACAAGAGCGGCCAGTTCAGCCGCCAACGGCGATTGGGTGCGCTCTGCCATATACATATTGATGCGAATTTTCGACAATTCCGGCAGGTGACCGCCATGGTCGATATCCTCAAGATACTCGGGACGAGAGCCTTCTATGCAAGCGTGAACCGCCAGATCGGCGGCGACACTGGCCTCGATGGTGCGGGTGGAATCGCTCTCGACCGCCATCTCCCAGTCGATACCAGCGCGATCAAGCGCCTCTTGCACGCCGCCGCGAAACAGGCAGTTATGCTCAAACGCCAAGCGCAGCGGTCGTATCTTCCAGACCGAGCCACCGGGCGCGCCGATCCACACCAAGGGTAGCGTCACCAGCGTCTCGCCGCCATCGTCAATCCCGGCCTCGGTGGTCAGGATCAGATCGCACTCTCCGCGCTCAAACTTGCGTTTCAGCCCTTTGGTGTAGGACGAAATCAAATGGACACGAACGCGCGGATACATCTCGGCGAAATGTTTCAGCACGCCGGGAATATAGGGGTAAACGATGTCCGAGGGCACCCCGAGCGCGATCTCGCCCTCAAATGACTGGCCGGTCAGACGCCCGTAAACCTCGTCATTCAGCGCAAGCATCCGGCGGCCATAGCCGAGCAATTGTTCGCCCTGCGCGGTGAGGCCGATGCGACGTGCGGAGCGGTCAAGCAGCGATTGCCCGAGGCTCTCCTCCAGCCGTTTGAGCTGCATGGAAACCGCCGATTGTGTCAGGTTCAAAAACCCGGCGGCGCGGGTGACACCACCTGATTCAGCTACCGCCACGAACGACCTGAGCGCTGTCATATCCAGATTTCGCGCCATATCACAATTCCTTATGCTTCACACAATAAACATTCATTTTCATTATAGATCAGATTGCAGCATTAATATCAAGTATCTTGATGGTTCATCCGAATCACATCAGCAAACCGAAAGGAACAAACAATGGCAACGATCGCAACCCTCCCCCGCATGGCCCCAACCCTTGGCGTAGCGGCCCTGTTCCGTGCCGTTTCGGGCAGGATCAGCTTGCGCAACCAGCGCGCTCGATTGATCACACTGGATGACCAGCAACTGCGCGATATCGGCGTGACCTACATACAAGCGCTCAAAGAATCGCGCCGCCCCGTGTGGAATGTTCCCTCCAACTGGCTGCGACCAAGTAGCTGATACCGGCAGAATACTGGCAGAATACTGGCAAAAATCGGCCGATTTTGGTCCTCTAAACCTTGAAAAATGACTGAAACTGGCCGATATAGCGGTGTATGGGGTGGTCCGTCTTGGACCGCCCACAACAGTGAGCAGAGTTTTTCAACCAAAAGGAGGGCCAAATGGCCGAACATGACACAATAAGGCGCACGGGCGCAGGTGTTCGCACAACGGAGATCGACGAGGGCCTTCGCGCGCATATGAACAAGGTCTACGGGACCATGTCAGTCGGTCTTTTGTTAACCGCCGGCGTGGCTTGGTCAGTTGGCTCAAACCCGGCGCTGTTATCGCTCCTGCGCAATCCGACGACCTTATCGCCAAATATCCTCGGCTATGTGGTTATGTTTGCACCGCTGATCATGGTTTTTGCCTTTGGCGCAATGATCAACCGGCTGTCGGCTGCGGGCGCGCAATTGTTCTTTTACACGTTTGCGGCACTCATGGGCCTGTCCCTGAGCTGGATTTTCGCGGCCTATACCGGATTATCAATCGCGCAAACGTTCCTTGTCACCTCGATCTCGTTCGCGGGGCTGAGCCTGTGGGGCTATACCACCAAGAAGGATATCTCCGGTTGGGGCTCGTTCCTGATCATGGGCGTAATCGGTCTGTTGGTAGCCTCTGTGGTCAACATCTTCTTGGCGTCTCCCGCCATCATGTTTGCGATCTCGGCCATAGGTGTTCTGATTTTTGCCGGGCTCACGGCCTATGACACGCAGAAAATCAAGACCATGTATCTGCAACACGCACATTCCATGGATCAGGAATGGTTGGGGAAATCGGCGATAATGGGGGCCTTGAACCTCTATCTCGACTTTATCAACCTGTTCATGTTCATGCTGCAATTCATGGGCAACCGGAACTAAGTATTGGTGCAGTCAGCCCGTGAGGCTGGCGATAAAACGACAAAAGGCGGTCTTTGCGGACCGCCTTTTCTATTTGGTAGTTCAGGTAAGATTTATTTAATCTTGCCTTCTCTATACTCAACATGCTTGCGCACAACCGGGTCATATTTGCGAACGACCATTTTCTCGGTCATGGTGCGGGCGTTCTTTTTAGCCACATAGAAGTGGCCAGTATCCGCGGTCGAGTTCAGGCGGATTTTAATTGTGGTTGGCTTCGCCATTTTAAGTCTCCTACCGCGGGATTGCCGCGCGTGTGGGGCGACTCGTGCGTCGCTCATGAAATCTGAACCTGCCTTTTATACGGCCCTGTGGTGCAGTCAAGGCTATATATAAGCGCACGGAAGCGAATTTTGAGATCAAAATTTGCGCAGCATGCGCGTAAAATCAAAGGCTTATAGCCAAACTCAACCTCATAACAAAGTCGTTTGGCTATATATGCGCGGATGGCCTGTAAGCCGGATTCTGTCCAAGAGGCCAAAGCCCCTGTGGATGACCATTCATCTGGCCCTACGATTGCTCGCAGGATCAAGCTGCCGACCCGGACCTCTGGGCTGAAGAAACCGTGGCGCGAGCGCCGCGAGGTCCCTATTTGGCATTGCTCCGGGTGGGGCTTGCCGTGCGGGGCCTGTTGCCAGCCCCCCGGTGGGCTCTTACCCCACCTTTTCACCGTTACCTCAGGATTTTCAGGCGGACCTGACACCCAAAGGCAGTCTCATCTCTGTGGCGCTTTCCCTCGGGTTACCCCGGCCGGGCGTTACCCGGCACCCTATCTTCATGGAGTCCGGACTTTCCTCGCACAGCTTTCGCTGCACGCGGCCATCCAGCCATCCGCGCCTTCTGCGTTTAGGTGGTGAGGATCAACGCGTCAACGGGGAAACGACGCCCCAGATCATGCGCCATCGCCATGTCGGTTTGGTCAAGCAGGCCTTTAACGTTGGCACGAAACCGCAGTCGAAATGCCGCCAGCAATTGCGCATCGCCAACATCGCAGGGGTAGCCAAACGCCGTGCAATCGGCGCGAAAAGCCCCGAAGTTTGGCTCTTGCCCTTCATCAACCTTAGGCCAGACCGACAGGTTTTGCCGCGCCAGTCGCCGCCAATCAAACTTTGCTCCGGGATCAAATTTGCGCAACGGGGCCATGTCGGAATGGGCAATCACCCGCTCGCGCGGGATGGTCCAGCGCGCAAGAATGGCGGTTAACAGGTGTTCTAATGCGGCCATCTGCGGCTCTGGAAACGGACTAAATCCGGTTTGCGGGCCACCATTGGCCAGCTCAATGCCGACCGAATGGGAATTGACGTCCTGCATCTCTCCCCAACAGCCCGTGCCTGCGTGCCATGCGCGCATCTCCTCATGGACCAGATGGAATATAACGCCGGTCTCCGAGATCAGATAATGGGCGGAAACCTCGGTGATGGGATCGCATAAGCGCGACAGCGCCGCCTCACAACTGGCCATCGCGGTGTGGTGCAACACCACCATATCCGGTGGCTTGCCATGTCTGCGCGGTCCGAAATTCGGCGATGGGTGCCAGATATGCTCGGCGCTCACCCCGCCGCTCGTTTACTGAACCAGTTTGCGGTAGGCGTCGGGGGACCAGTCGCAAGCAAAGCCGTCGCCGTCAGGGTCAAGGTTTTTGGAGTCGCGCTTGGGTCCGCCAGCTTGCAAAAAGGCCACCTGAGCATCGTCGGAGCTGCTGAACTTAGCGCAATTGCGCGCAGAGGCGGTTTTGCCGCCGCCAAAGCCGCGCGTGTATTTCTTTTCGCCAACCGCATTGGTCGAGTTCAGCGCGTATTGGACGACGCTCACGGTTTTTTTGCTGCGCGTGGGCAAAGCGGTTGGGGCGATGATGGCGAATTTCTTCTTTTGAGCCTCCAGACGCGCCTTGTCAGCCTCGGCCGTTGCCTGCTCGGTCACCGCCTCAAAATTTTGCGAGTTGGAAATCAGAGGGTTATCATTATTGATAACGATAACAGCGTTGGCTGGTGCATCCGCAGGAGCTGTAGTCCCGTCGGTTGTTGCCGACGCGGTATCAGTGGCCGGTGTGGTGGGAGCCGCCGCGACGGGCTTTATCTTTTGCTCCACCGCGCCACCGCCCACAGTCAGGTCGTTGCAGGCTGCCAGAACCAGCAGGGCCAGAAAACTAATCGCTAATCGCATCTTCAATCCTTTGACAGAAATTTCCGCTTTTCAACCTCTTACCACCATCGATCCGGTTTTGAAACAAATCCGGCGGCACTTTCCAATGCGTAGGCGGAATTCAGCAAATCAGCCTCTTCCCAAGGGCGTCCGATCAGTTGCAAGCCAAGCGGCAGGCCGTCTTTGTCCAGACCGGTTGGAACCGAAATTCCCGGTAAACCAGCGAGGTTAACGGTGACGGTAAACACGTCGTTCAGGTACATCTGCACCGGATCCACATCGGCCATCTCGCCCAGGCCGAAAGCAGCAGAGGGGGTGGTTGGCGTCAGGATCGCGTCGATACCGGCTTGGAATACCTGCTCAAAATCCTGCTTGATCAGGGTGCGAACCCGCTGGGCACGGCGATAATAAGCGTCGTAAAAACCCGCCGACAGAACATAGGTGCCGATCATCACGCGGCGTTGAACCTCGTGGCCAAAGCCTTGCGCGCGGGTGCGCGAATACATCTCGTCAATGCCGTCGCCATCTTGCAATTGCGCGCGCCGCCCATAGCGCACGCCGTCATAGCGCGCGAGGTTGCTGGAGGCCTCGGCGGGAGCGATTACATAATAGGCTGGCAGCGCATATTTGGTGTGCGGCAGGCTGATATCGACGATTTCAGCGCCCGCATCGCGCAGCATATCGCGCCCTTCGGCCCAAAGCTTTTCGATCTCGTCTGGCATGCCGTCGAGGCGGTATTCCTTGGGGATACCGATCTTTTTACCTTTGATATCACCGCTTAATGCGGCCTCGAAATTGGGCACGGCCAAGTCTGCCGAGGTACTGTCTTTTGGATCATGGCCGCACATGGCCTCAAGCAAAATCGCAGCGTCACGCACCGATTTGGTCATGGGTCCGGCTTGATCGAGCGAGGATGCAAACGCCACCACGCCCCAGCGCGAGCAGCGCCCGTAGGTGGGTTTGATGCCGACAATTCCGGTAAATGCCGCCGGTTGACGGATCGAGCCGCCAGTGTCGGTGCCAAGTGCGCCCAGCGCCAAATCGGCGGCAACAGACGCAGCCGAGCCGCCGGAAGAGCCGCCGGGGGTCAGCTCTTTGGTCGATCCTGCGCGACGCCACGGGCTGACCACGGGGCCATAAACCGAGGTCTCGTTAGAGGAACCCATGGCAAACTCGTCCATGTTCATTTTGCCGAGCATAACCGCTCCGCGATCCCACAAACCCTGGGTGATGGTGCTTTCATATTCCGGTTTGAACCCGTCCAGAATGTTGGAGGCGGCCTGCGAAGCTACACCTTTGGTGCAGAATAAATCCTTAATTCCCAAAGGGATACCGCATAAATCCGGCGCATCACCTTTGGCAATACGAGTATCGGCAGCGCTGGCTTGCGCGCGCGCGGCGTCAAATGTCTTGGTGCTATAAGCGTTCAAAACATCGGCCGTTTCAATTGCATCAATGCAGTCTTGCGTCACCTCAAGCGAGGTCACTTCGCCTGCGCGCATTTTGTCACGCGCCTCAGCGATCGTCAGTTTGCTCAGCTCGGCCATGTTACTCTACCACCTTGGGAACCGCGAAAAATCCCTCGCGGGAGTCCGGTGCGTTTGAAAGGATTTTATCGGCGTAGCCGCCATCGGTCACAACATCGGCGCGGCGTTTCAGCTCCATCGGGGTGACGGAGGTCATTGGCGTGACGCCCTCTACATCAACCTCGTTGAGCTGCTCCATGAAGCCTAAAATATTGCTCAATTCACCGGCCAGTGTTTCCAGTTCGGCCTCTGGCACCTCTATGCGGGCCAGATGCGCCACCCGACGCGCCGTGTCCTTGTCAATCGACATCGCTCATTCCTTTAAATCTTGCCGAGACCGTTTAACCCTGTGGGCAGGCGCGTGCAAGCGCCGCAAACCGATAGCGCGCTGTTTTAATTATTGACACGCCCGCTGAAGAGCAGAGACTTTCGGGCCTTCGGCGAGGATATTTTTACCATGCAGAATGACGAGCAAAATAGGAGGATGAGAGCATGAAAATCATTTGGTTGGGGCATTCGAGTTTTCGCATTGAAATCGGTGATCAGGTGTTGCTGGTTGACCCGTGGCTGACCGGAAATCCGATGTTTCCTCAGGATCGGCGGGGCGAGGCCATTGCCGGGGCGATGCATATTTTGGTGTCTCATGGTCATGGGGATCATTCCGCCGACACAGTTGGTCTCGCGCGCGAGTTGGGCATTCCGGCGGTCGGGATTTACGATTTGATGAACTGGTGGGAGACCAGCGAAAATATTTCGGTTGTTGGTTTTAACAAAGGCGGCACGGTTGCGTTGGGGGATGTGAATGTGACTTTGGTGCGCGCGGAACATTCCTCGTCGCTGGAGGGGGTGAACGGGCCGATCTATGCGGGTAGCGAGGCTGGGTTCATGATCGAGCATGGGGGGCGCACTATTTATTTCTCGGGCGACACTGATGTGATGGCCGATATGGCGTTTTTTGAGGATTTGCATCATCCCGAAGTGGGGATATTGTCGGCGGGTGGACATTTCACCATGGATATGACCCGTGCGGCCTATGCTGCGGCCAAGTTTTTCAACTTTAAAACCGTTATTCCCTGTCATTACCGCACGTTTCCATTGTTGGAACAGTCGGCGGAAAAGCTGCAAGCCGCCCTGCCCGGCGTTGATGTAATCGAGCCTGAGGTTTTGCAGCCGATCACGCTTTAGGCGCGTTTTGGTTGGAAGAACTCGCGCAACAGGCACGCAGATTCGGCTTCGGCGATACCCGGATAAATCTCGGGCTTATGGTGGGTTTGCGGGTGGGTAAAAAGCCGCGCGCCTTGCTCTATTGCGCCGGATTTGGGGTCGCTCGCGCCATAATAAAGGCGCTCGATGCGCGCAAAAGAGATGGCGGCGGCGCACATAGGGCAAGGCTCCAGCGTGACGTAAAGGTCAAATCCGTTCAAGCGCTCGCGTTTTAATGCGCGGCAGGCTTCGCGGATCACCAGAATTTCCGCATGTGCGGTCGGGTCGTTCAATTGCCGGGTTTGATTGGCAGCACGCGCGACGATTTCGCCGCTTGGGGAGACCAGAACCGCGCCAACCGGCACCTCTCCTGCAAGAGCGGCGATGCGCGCCTCGCTCAGGGCGCTCTCCATGAAGGTTTTGAAACGGCTCATGGGGTTTCATGGCCCAAAACGTGCCAGCTTTTCAAGCAATCTTTCCCTTTGCCCCCGCCTCTATTGCCTGTAAGGCGGGGGCATGGAAGCAAGTACCCCCCAAGGCGACCGGATCGCCAAAGTTTTGGCGCGCGCTGGCGTTGCCTCTCGGCGCGATGCCGAACGGATGATCGCGGCTCGGCGGATCAGCGTTAACGGCGCGATTATTGACAGTCCTGCGCTTAATGTTACCGAGCGCGACGTTATTTTGGTTGACGGCAAGCCGCTTGCAAAGCCGGATCAGCCGCGCCTTTGGCGGTATTATAAGCCGATCGGGCTGGTGACCACTAACCGTGATGAAAAGGGGCGGCGGACGGTTTTTCAGTCGCTGCCGGAGGATTTGCCGCGCGTGAACAGTGTCGGGCGGCTTGATATCAACTCTGAAGGGTTGCTGCTTTTGACCAATGACGGCGAGCTAAAGCGCAAGCTTGAGCTGCCCTCGACCGGATGGGTGCGCAAATATCGGGTGCGGGTCAATGGCACGCCGACCGACGAGATGCTAGCCCCTTTGCGCAAAGGGATCATCTCTGAGGGGCAGCGATTTCAGGCGATGCAGGTGTCGATTGATCGCCAGCAAGGGGCTAATGCATGGCTGACGATTGGCCTGCGCGAGGGTAAAAACCGCGAAATTCGCCGGGCGATGGATCAGGTGGGTCTCAAGGTTAACCGCTTGATCCGGGTCTCTTACGGCCCGTTCCAACTGGGAGATCTCAAACCCGGAGATGTCGAGGAAGTTCGTGCCAAAGCCCTGCGCGATCAGCTTGGCATTGAGCAGCCCGAAGGCACCGCGCGCAAAAAGCAACCGCAACAAACAAAGACCCAGCGCACACGAAATGCCCGTGCGCTTGATCCGTCTAAACCTCTTCGACGCAAGCCCCGAAAGCCCTGACCACGAAGGGCCGGGCTTTGGGGAAAACCGGCTCAGGAAACCTTCAGGTCGCCCGCGCTTTTTCTTCCGTCGCGACCATCTATCAGTTCATATTCCACCGCCTGATTGTCCTCAAGACCGGTCAAACCGGCCTCTTGAACGGCCGTGATATGCACAAACACATCGCCGTCACCCTCTTCGGGTTGGATAAATCCATAGCCCTTGGCGGAGTTGAACCATTTTACAGTGCCTTTAGCCATTTCAGACTATCCCCCAGTATGAGCGGGCACGATTTTGCACCCGCTTTCAACGTCGTCGCGTGCCACACGAGCAGGGGCAAAAGCCAAAGCGGTAGTGTTGGTCATCGTAACTTCGCAACCTGAACTCTAGCGCAAAAATAAAAAAACTCAAACACTCTGACGATGACGGGTCATCAACTGGGAGTTATCTCGCGCTTTACCATCCCTTGCGACCATATTTTTGCCACGGTAAGCTGTGGCCCTCAGGCGCTGGATTAACAGGATATTAAATATGGCTGACTTGCTGACAATTACCAATTTCAGCAATTTGCTGGTGCTGATTTTCTTACAGGCGGTGCTGGGGTTTGATAACCTGCTTTACGTCTCGATAGAGAGCCAGCGCGCGCCGGAACAAAGCCAGCATCGGGTGCGGTTTTGGGGCATCATAATTGCCGTGGCGCTGCGTATCGTCCTGCTGTTTGTCATGTTCAAGCTGATCGAAACCCTGAAAACGCCGTTTTTCATTTTTGACTGGGCCGGGATCATTGAGGGGGGCGTAAATTTCTCCTCCGTGGTTTTCCTGCTCGGCGGCGGGTTTCTCATGTATACGGCCGTGCGGGAAATTTCACACTTGCTGATGATCGAGGAACTCGGGGCCGATAACGTCAACCAGAAAAAGGATTCCGCCGCGCGAGTAATCACCATGATCGTGCTGATGAACCTCGTGTTTAGTTTTGATTCGATCCTCTCGGCCATTGCCATCACCAAGGTTTTCACCATTCAGGCCATCGCGATTGTGATCTCGGGGATTGCCATGCTGGCGCTGGCCGACGGGGTGACGGCGTTTTTGAAGAAAAACCGTATGTATGAGGTGTTGGGCCTGTTCATTCTGCTGATCGTCGGGGTGGTTTTGTTGGGCGAGGCCGGAACCGCCGCCGCCCATGCCATGCAGCAAGATGATTTGCAAATCCGGATATTCGGTCATGCGCTGGAGCCGATATCAAAATCGACCTTCTACTTCTCGGTGATCGTGCTGGTTTTGGTTGAAGTTATCCAGACCGGATATCAGCGAAAGCTGGCGGCCCAGCGGGCAGATAAGGAACAGTAATAGGGCGGAGTCTTTGACATTTGCACGATAAAAGCGGCAAATACCGATTAGATTACGTTTATGCACTGGCGGGCCAATCGTCCTGTGAAACTGCAACCGGCGCAAGTATCGCCAATATTGAGAAATATGCGACTTGATGCCTGACCCGCTGCCCCATCCCCCAAACCGCTGGCCGAGCGCGCTGACATTTGCGTCGCTCGCCCTGCTGGCGGCCTGCGCGCAAAACCCCAACCTGTCCAAACCCGCGCAAGAAATTGTCGGTCCAACACGCTCGCTCGAGAGTTTGCGGCTGGAAAAATACTATGCCAGCACGCAAGCACGATTGTTGGCGCAGGGTCTGTTGCGCACCGATGGCGGGGGGCCTGATACGCCTTTCTCGGCGGCAACGCTGGTTCGTGACTTTGAAAAAGTCGCGCTGTTTGACGAATATGCTCTGCTAAACGGTCGTTTTGTCGCCAAGCAAACCCCGAGCGCTCTGCGCCGTTGGCAGCAACCTGTGCGGATTGGCATGCTGTTTGACGACCTCATCCCCGAAGAGAAGCGCGTAAAAGATCGCGCCAATGTGGTCGCTTATGCCAAGCGTCTGGCCAGGCTTACTGGCGTGGATATTCGTGTCACCGACAAGAACCCGAACTTCAACGTGCTGTTTTTATACCGCGACCGGCAAAAAACCATCGGCCCCGAGCTCATAAAACGTGTGCCCCGCATTGACCCGGTTGTCATAAGGGAAATCGCCAACTCACCGCGCAATACGTTTTGCGTCGCTTACGCGTTTTCCGACAAATACGGCTCCACTGCTTATTCCTCGGCAATTATTTTGATCAAGGCCGAACATTCCGACCTGATGACGCTTTCGTGTATTCACGAGGAATTGGCCCAAGCAATGGGCCTTGCAAATGACAGCCCGGATGCTCGGCCTTCGATCTTTAACGATGACGAGGAATTCGCGCTTTTGACCCGCCATGACGAGCTGCTGCTGCGGATGCTTTATGATCCGCGCCTGAAACTCGGCATGTCAAATCAGGCGATCCGCGCGATTTTGCCAACCATTGCGCGCGATGTGCTGAAGGGAAACACCTGAAGAAACGGTGACAGCGCCATGCTTTGTTCCGCCTCTCGCGCGTGCCTTTGAAGACTGGCCCTTGAATAAGAACAAAAAGGGATCAATCTTAAGGCCAGCAAAGGAATCACCGATGGACCAGCTCGCCGCACCATATCAAAGCTCTCCGCGCGAAAAGCTTGAGGGGGGAAAGAAGTTTATTCTTCACACCCCGTTCGAGGCCGCAGGCGATCAGCCGACCGCCATCGCCGAACTGGTCGAGGGCATAACCAACGGCGAACAAAATCAGGTGCTGCTGGGCGCGACCGGCACCGGCAAAACCTTCACCATGGCCAAGGTGATCGAGGCCACTCAGCGGCCGGCGATTATTCTTGCGCCAAACAAAACCCTCGCCGCCCAGCTTTATGGCGAGTTCAAAGGGTTTTTCCCCGAAAACTCGGTCGAGTATTTCGTCAGCTTTTACGACTATTACCAGCCCGAAGCCTATGTAGCCCGCTCTGACACCTTCATCGAGAAGGAAAGCCAGATCAACGAGCAGATCGACCGGATGCGCCACGCCGCGACCCGCGCGTTGCTAGAGCGCGACGACGTGATCATCGTCGCCTCGGTTTCCTGCATCTACGGCATCGGCTCGGTCGAGACCTACGGCGCCATGACCATCGACCTTGTGACGGGCAAGGAATACGATCAGCGCGCCTTGATGCAAGACCTTGTAGCACAACAGTATAAACGAAATGATAACGCCTTTACTCGCGGCTCTTTTCGCGTGCGCGGCGACAGCCTTGAAATCTGGCCCGCGCATCTGGACGATCGAGGCTGGCGGCTGTCTTTCTTTGGCAACGAGCTTGAGGCAATCATCGAATTTGACACGCTGACCGGGGCAAAAACTGACGAACTGGAAAAGGTGCGGGTCTATGCCAATTCGCATTATGTCACGCCGAAACCCACCCTCAGACAAGCGATAAAAGAGATCAAAATCGAGCTTGAACAGCGTCTTAAACAGTTTGAGAGCGACGGCAAATTGTTGGAGGCGCAGCGGCTTGAACAGCGCACGCGCTTTGATCTGGAGATGCTGGAGGCCGCCGGTTTTTGCAGGGGGATCGAGAATTATTCGCGCTATCTGACCGGGCGTGCGCCGGGCGAGCCTCCGCCCACTTTATTTGAGTATATCCCTGATAACGCTATCGTTTTTGCTGACGAAAGCCATGTGAGCGTACCGCAAATCGGCGGCATGTATAAAGGCGACTTTCGCCGGAAATTCACGCTGGCCGAGCATGGATTTCGCCTGCCGTCCTGCATGGATAACCGCCCGCTCAAGTTCGAGGAATGGGACGCCATGCGCCCGCAATCGGTGTTTGTGTCCGCGACCCCGCAAAAGTGGGAGATGGAGCAATCGGGGGGAGTTTTTGCCGAGCAGGTGATCCGGCCAACCGGCCTTTTGGATCCGAAAATTGAAATCCGGCCCGTTGAAATGCAGGTTGATGATTTGTTGGACGAGGCGCGCCGCGTCGCCGCCGATGGAATGCGCATTCTGGTCACCACCCTGACCAAGCGCATGGCCGAGGATCTGACCGAATATATGCATGAACAGGGCATTCGCGTGCGCTATATGCACAGCGATATTGACACACTTGAGCGGATTGAAATCCTGCGTGATCTGCGCCTTGGGGCGTTTGATGTGTTGATCGGCATTAACCTTTTGCGCGAGGGGTTGGACATCCCGGAATGTGGTCTCGTGGCCATTCTGGACGCGGATAAAGAGGGGTTTTTGCGCTCTGAAACCTCGCTCATTCAGACCATCGGGCGGGCTGCGCGAAATTCCGAGGGGCGGGTGATCATGTATGCCGACCGCATCACCGGCTCGATGGAGCGCGCACTTGCCGAGACCGACCGGCGGCGCGACAAGCAGATCGCCTATAACGAGCTTCACGGCATCACGCCGACCACCATCAAAAAGAATGTCGATGATGTTTTGTCCGGCCTTTATAATGGCGACACCGATCAGTCGCGCATCACCGCTAAGGTCGCCAAACCACTGGTTGGGGCCAATTTGGCGGCACATCTTGAGGGCTTGCGCGTCGAAATGCTCAAGGCTGCCGAAAATCTGGAGTTTGAGGAGGCCGCGCGTATTCGTGACGAGGTCAAGCGTCTGGAGGCGGTGGAATTGGCCATCGCCGACGACCCGCTGGCGCGGCAAAGTGCTGTAGATCAGGCGGTGGAGGAGGCCGTGACGCGCAAGGGGCGCAGCACCGCTGGCAAGGCCGGAACTGCTGTGTCGCGGGGAAAACCACGGCGAAAAGGGCGGGTTTAACGCATAAAATCGCAGGGCTTGCGTCTAATCAACTGAGGGGTATTATCGCGGGATAAGAGTTCTCATTTTCGGCGATTTAATATGGATATGACTGGTGAATATCGCATTGCCGCGACGCGCGATGTGGTTTGGCAGGCGTTAAATGACGCGGAAGTCCTGAAAGCCTGCATTCCCGGATGTGAAGCGCTTGAGTG
This sequence comes from Alphaproteobacteria bacterium, assembly GCA_013151335.1. Taxonomy (GTDB): domain Bacteria; phylum Pseudomonadota; class Alphaproteobacteria; order Rhodobacterales; family Rhodobacteraceae; genus UBA5972. Next base: position 33,809 of record JAADIJ010000092.1, read on the forward strand.
GACCTCCGAGACCACGCTGAGCGCGCGGGTTGTGCAGAAAATCGGCCCCGTGAAGGTCAAGTTCAACGGCGAGGTCGAGCTTGTAAACATCAACGCGCCGCAGAGCTATACCATTCAGGGCGAGGGCAAAGGCGGTGTCGCCGGGTTTGCCAAAGGCGGGGCCGACGTGGTTTTAACCAAAGATGGCGACGAGACCATTCTGTCGTTCGCAGCTAAGGCGCAGGTTGGTGGCAAGATCGCGCAATTGGGCAGCCGCCTGATTGACTCGACGGCCAAAAAACTCGCCAACAAATTTTTTAGCAATTTTCACGAGTATTTGAGCGATGACGCCCCCGCGGGGGATTAAGACTGACAATAAGGGAAAGCCGGGGAAACCCTGCATGTCTGGGAGGACCAAATGACAAGTATCAAGATGACAGTAAACGGGAAATCCGTGGAAAAAGAGGTGGCGGATCAAACTCTGCTGTCGGAATTTTTGCGTGAAAACCTGCGCCTGACCGGCACCCATGTGGGCTGTGACACCAGCCAATGCGGCGCTTGCACGGTGCATGTGAACGGCAAATCGGTGAAATCCTGCACCACGCTGGCGGTGTCGCTTGACGGGGCCGAAGTGACCACCATCGAGGGCGTTGCCAATGGCGAGTTGCACCCGATGCAGGTCGCTTTCAACGACAATCACGGCCTGCAATGCGGGTTTTGCACGCCGGGCATGATCATGAGCGGAATTGACATGGTGAACCGCTATAAGGCCTCGGGGCAAGAGCTGACGTCGGACGCGATCCGCCACGAGCTTGAGGGCAATATTTGCCGCTGCACCGGTTATCATAACATCGTGAAATCCATTCAGGACGCAGCCGCCAAAATGTGAGCGGCACCAAGGGAGGAACAAAAAATGAGTGAACAAGGTATAGGTGCCCGCGTCAAACGCAAGGAAGACAAGCGTTTCACGACCGGCAAAGGAAAATACACCGATGATGTGCGTCATGAAAATCAGGCCTATGCGGCCTTCGTGCGCAGCCCTTACGCGCATGCAAATGTAAACGGGATCGACGCCAGCGAGGCCGAGGCCATGGACGGGGTGATCGCGGTTCTCAATGGTGCGCAACTGACCGGCGATGAGATTGGCAATATTATTTGTGGCTGGGCTGTGAACTCCAAAGATGGCAGCCCGATGAATATGGGCGCGTGGTCGGCTCTGGCCACCAGCAAGGTGCGCTATCTTGGTGATGCGGTCGCGGTGGTGATCGCGGAGACCCAAGCGCTGGCACGCCAAGCTGCCGAAGCGGTGTTGGTTGATTACGAGGTGCTGCCCGCCGTGGTTTCGGCGGTTAAAGCGCTGAAAAGCGATGCGCCGCAATTGCATGACAACGCACCCGGCAACCTGATTTTCGATTGGGAGATCGGCGAGGAGGCGGCGACGGACGCGGCACTGGCCGGAGCGGCCCACATCACCGAAATGAAGATCGTCAACAACCGTTTGGCCCCAAATCCGATGGAGCCGCGCAGCGCCGTTGCCACCTATGACGAGGCCGAAGAGCATTACACGCTTTACACCACCAGCCAAAATCCCCATGTGGCACGGCTGATCCTGTCGGCGTTTTACAACGTGGCACCAGAGCATAAATTGCGGGTGATCGCGCCGGATGTTGGCGGTGGTTTCGGGGCCAAAATCTATGTCTACCCCGAAGAGATCGTCTGCCTCTGGGCCTCGATGAAGACCAACCGCTCGGTCAAATGGACCTCTGATCGCTCCGAAGCATTTGTGACCGATGCCCATGGGCGCGATCATGTCTCAACCGCCAGAATGGGCTTTGACGAAAACAACAAGATCGTCGGCTTTAAGGTTGATACGGTCGCCAATCTCGGCGCTTATATGTCGCTGTTTTCCAGCGCTGTTCCGACCTATCTTTACGCGACTTTGCTGAGTGGTCAGTATAATATCGCCAACATCCACTGCAATGTGCGCACGGTTTACACCAACACGGTGCCGGTCGATGCGTATCGCGGCGCGGGGCGACCCGAGGCGTGCTATCTGGTTGAAAGGATGATGGAAACCGCTGCGCGCGAGCTTGGGGTCGATCCGAGCGAGCTGCGTCGTGGCAACTTTATCGGCGAGTTTCCCCATCAAACGCCGGTCATCATGGCCTATGATGCGGGCGATTTTGCGGGCAATCTGGACCAGTCAAAAGAGGCCGCCGATGTGGCCGGATTTGCCGCTCGCAAGGCGGCGTCGGTTGCCAATGGCAAGCTGCGTGGTCTTGGCTATTCTTGCTATATCGAGGCTTGCGGGATTGCGCCTTCGGCAGCGGTTGGCTCGCTCGGGGCCGGTGTTGGCCTTTGGGAAAGTGCCGAGGTTCGGGTCAATCCCGTCGGCACAATCGAAGTTCTGACCGGCAGTCACAGCCACGGTCAGGGGCATGAAACCACGTTTGCGCAGGTGGTTGCCGATCGCTTTGATCTGCCAATTGAAAATATCCAGATCGTGCATGGCGATACTGACAAGGTGCAGTTTGGCATGGGCACCTATGGCTCGCGTTCAGCGGCGGTTGGTCTGTCGGCTATCGTCAAGGCCATGGACAAGGTCGAAGCCAAAGTGAAAAAGATCGCGGCGCATATTCTGGAGGCCAGCGAAGAGGATATCGTCATCGAGGGCGGGCAGGTCAAAGTTGCCGGAACCGACAAGGCGATGGGCTGGCACGAGGTCGGGCTGACCGCTTATATGGCGCATAATCTGCCCGAAGGGATGGAGCCCGGTCTGAAGGAGGGGGCGTTTTACGATCCTGTCAACTTCACCTTCCCGGCTGGCACCTATATTTGCGAGGTCGAAGTTGACCCTGAAACCGGTGTTACTACCATCGAGCGTTTCACTGCCGTTGACGATTTTGGCACCATCATTAACCCGATGATCGTTGAAGGCCAGGTTCACGGCGGGCTGGCCCAAGGGATCGGTCAGGCCATGTTGGAGGGGGTCGTTTACGATGATGACGGGCAACTTCTGACCGGCTCTTACATGGATTACACCATGCCGCGCGCCGATGATTTGCCGTTTTACAAAGTTCTGCATAACTCGACGGTGTGTCCGAATAATCCGCTGGGCATCAAGGGCTGTGGCGAGGCCGGAGCGATTGGAGCGCCGCCTGCGGTGATCAACGCCATCACCGACGCTATTGGCAATAATGATTTGGCAATGCCGGCGACCCCGCAAAATGTCTGGGCCGCCATTCAGGCGTCTGGCAAATCCATCGCAGTACAATAAGGGAGGAAAGATCATGTATTCAACAACTTATCATAAACCTGCATCGATTGAAGACGCGATTGCCGCCCTTAATGGCGGCGAGGACACGAAAATTCTGGCCGGAGGGCAGACCCTGATTGCCACGATGAAACAGCATCTCGCCGCCCCGAGCGATCTGGTGGATATCCGCGCGATTGGCGGCATGTCCGGCATCTCAGCGGCGGGCGGAGCGTTAACCATTGGTGCCGCAACCACCCATGCCGAGGTCGCGAGCAGTGCCGAGGTGAAGAGCCTTTGTTCGGCCCTTTGTGATCTGGCGGGCGGAATCGGCGATCCTGCCGTGCGCCATCAGGGGACCATTGGCGGCTCGCTCGCCAATAACGATCCGGCTGCCGATTATCCGGCGGCGATACTGGCCTTGGGGGCGACCATCAAGACCAACACGCGCGAGATCGCGGCGCTGGATTTCTTTGATGGTTTGTTCACAACTGCGCTTGAGGAAAACGAGATCATCGTCTCGATCAGCATTCCCGTCCCGCAAAAGGCAGCTTACGCGAAATTCCCGCAACCGGCCTCGCGATTCGCGCTGGTCGGGGTGTTTGTGGCACAAACCGATGATGGCGTTCGCGTGGCCGTAACTGGTGCTGGCGAAGACGGGGTTTATCGCCATCAAGGTCTGGAGGAAGCACTTGGTTCAAATTGGTCCGCAAGTGCTGCCGCTGGCGTTCCCATATCGCCAGATGGCTTGATGTCGGACCTTCACGGCACCGCCGCTTACCGCGCCAACCTCATCGGTGTGATGGCAAAACGTGCGGTTGCCGCGACCTAATTACTCTTGTCAGACCTGCCATCAACGGGCGGGTCTGACAGTTTTCGATTTTGGCTTAACCGGCGATAAGCCCGAGATTTTCCAGCTTCAAAATGACCTGATGGGCGCAGTTATCCACGTCTTCATGCTCGGTCTCGATCCTGATTTCAGGCGATACGGGAATATCGTAAGGGTCTGAAATCCCTGTGAATTCCTTGATCTTACCTTCGCGCGCAAGCTTATAAAGGCCTTTGCGGTCACGGCGTTCACACTCCTCAATCGAGGTTGCAACATGGACTTCGAGAAACGCGCCAAACGCCTCGACATCCTCGCGCACCGCCCGTCGGGTGGAGGCATAAGGCGCAATTGGCGCGCAGATGGCGATGCCGCCGTTTTTGGTAATTTCGCTGGCGACATAGCCGATGCGGCGAATGTTGAGATCGCGATGTTCTTTGGAAAAGCCAAGCTCGGAGGACAGGTTTTTGCGCACCACATCCCCATCAAGCAGGGTGACGGGACGCCCGCCCATCTCCATCAACTTCACCATCAGCGCATTGGCAATGGTGGATTTTCCCGAGCCGGAATAGCCGGTGAAAAACACGGTGAACCCTTGCTTGGCGCGCGCGGGTCGGGTCTTGCGCAGCTCTTCAACCACAGTCGGAAACGAGAACCATTCGGGAATTTCAAGCCCTTCGCTTAGTCGACGACGAAGCTCGGTGCCGGAGATATTGAGGACAGTTACATCGCCCTCGATCTCGTCAGCAGGCTCATATTGCGCGCGCTCTTGCACATAGACCATGTGTTTGAAATCGACCATTTCGATGCCCATTTCGTCCTGATGGGCGCGAAACAGATCCTGCGCCTCGTAAGGGCCGTAAAAATCCTCGCCCGCCGAGTTTTTGCCCGGTCCGGCGTGGTCGCGACCAACGATGAAATGGGTGCAGCCGTGGTTTTTGCGAATCAGCCCGTGCCAAACCGCCTCGCGCGGACCACCCATGCGCATGGCCAGATTGAGCAGGCTCATGGCGGTGGTGCTGGACGGGTATTGATCCAGAACCGCCTCGTAGCAGCGTACGCGGGTGAAATGGTCGATATCGCCGGGCTTGGTCAGGCCGACAACCGGATGGATCAGCAAGTTTGCCTGCGCTTCGCGCGCGGCACGAAATGTCAGCTCCTGATGGGCGCGGTGCAGCGGGTTGCGGGTTTGAAACGCCACGATCTTGCGCCAGCCGAGCTTGCGGAAATAAGCGCGCAGCTCGTTTGGGGTGTCGCGACGGGCGCGAAAATCATAGTGAACCGGCTGCTGAAGCCCGGTGATCGCGCCACCAAGATAGGTGTTGCCAGCGGTGTTATGCAGATAGTTCACCGACGGATGCGCGCTGTCATCAGAGCCAAACACGCTCGCGGCCTCAAGCGATTTATCCGGCACCCATTTGTCGGAAATGGACAGGATCGCCAGAATGACGCCCTCGGCATCGCGCAGGGCAATGTCTTGATCGACCTCGATTTCGGCGGCGAATTTATCCGACACATCCAGCGTGATCGGCATCGGCCACAGGGTTCCGTCGGCGAGGCGCATATCTTTCACGACGCCCTCATAATCCGCTTGACCAAGGAAGCCTTTCAGCGGGTTGAAACCGCCATTCATAAGCAGCTCGAGATCGCAAATCTGACGGGCGGTCAGATCCCAGCTCGGGAGCTCCCCCGCCTCTATTTTCAGTTTTTGCGCGCTGTCATAAGAGACATAAAGTTCGGGGATCGGCATGGTGTTTGAAGTAGGCATTGTTTTCTCATCTAGTTTTTGTCGGACATATATTTTGCTCGGCTTCACCTATAGCAGGCCGGAAAATATCCGCAATTGCCCATAGCCAAAAGCCGCTATGCAAATGCGGTAACGCCGGAAACTGTCAAAATAGTGGCGCTTAGTCCCCTTGTTCGGCCAACCAACGCTCGGCGTCCAATGCGGCCATGCAGCCCATGCCCGCCGATGTGACCGCTTGGCGGTAGATGTGATCGGTCAAATCGCCTGCCGCAAACACGCCGGGAACCGAGGTTGCCGTGCTGCCGGGCTTGACTTTGACATAGCCGCCCATGTGGGTTTCCAACTGATCAGACACCAGCTCAGAGGCGGGCGCATGGCCGATTGCCACGAACACGCCTTTGCAATCTATCACCTGTGTTTCGCCAGTTTTTGTGTGTTTGACGCGCACGCCAGTCACGCCAAGAGGGTTGCTGTCGCCCAATACCTCGTCTAGCTCGTGAAACCACAGCGGAGTGATCTTGGGGTTTTTCATCAAACGATCCGCAAGAATTTTTTCCGATCTCAGCTCGTCACGGCGATGGATCAGCGTTACTTTTGAGGCAAAATTGGTCAAAAACAGCGCCTCCTCAACGGCGGTATTGCCGCCCCCGATCACGACTATCTCCTGACCGCGATAGAAAAAACCGTCGCAGGTGGCACAGGCCGAAACCCCGAAACCTTTAAACTTTTCCTCGCTTTCAAGCCCCAACCATCTGGCCCGCGCACCGGTCGCCAAAACCATGGCGTCAGCCGTATAAACCGCCCCGCCATCACTGGTGGCAGTGAACGGACGCTTGGATAAATCGACCTTGGCGATGTGGTCAGAGATAATCTCGGCCCCCATTGCGCGCGCATGAGCCTCCATTCGCACCATCAACTCGGGGCCCTGAACTTCGGTATCTCCGGGCCAGTTTTCGACCTCGGTGGTGGTGGTCAACTGCCCGCCCGCGTCCATTCCTTGGATAAGCAGCGGATTGAGCATGGCGCGCGAGGCATAGACGGCGGCGGTATAGCCGGCAGGGCCTGAGCCGATGATTAAGAGGCGGGTGTGGCGCGGATTTGTCATGGCTGGACTCGATATTAAAGATCTGGTTACCGCGTATATAGTTGGCAAAACGCCTCGCGAACAGAGGGAGGAGGCGGATTGACGCAAGTTTGTCTTTGACCTGCCCGCCAAAGTCAGCAAGATAACAATTATTGCGCAATTGCGTTATATTATTGCGAAAACGCGCTGGCCCAGGTAATTTGCGACACGAAAATACCACTTAGGACATATAAATGCCGATAAGCAAGCTAGACCCGATCGACCGAAAAATATTGTGCGAGCTGCAAGGCGACGGGCGAATGACCAATGTAGAGCTGGCCAGACGGGTCGGTATCTCGGCGCCGCCTTGCCTGCGCCGCGTGCGCACGCTGGAGGAAAACGGCTTGATCCGTGGCTATCATGCCAATGTCAACGCCCGCGCGCTTGGCTTTGAAGTGCAGGTTTTTGCCATGGTCGGGCTGCACAGCCAAGCCGAGGCTGACCTGACGCGCTTTGAGGAGCAGTGTCGCAGCTGGCCGCTGGTGCGTGAGTGCCACATGCTGAACGGCGAAATCGACTTTATCCTCAAATGCGTGGCACCAGATCTGTCAACTTTTCAGAGTTTTCTGACTGAAAGCCTGACATCCGCCGACAATGTAGCCAGCGTTAAGACTTCATTGGTGATACGCGGCGCAAAGGACGAGCCGGGGGTTCCGTTTGACGTGCTGGAAACCCGCGCCGCCGCCGAGGATTGAGCGGTAGATTTAGCCGACCCGCAGCACTTCTGCCTCGAACCCTCTGAGAATTGGTCGCGCGGTTTTGCCAAACCCGTTCAAATCTCCGCCGAGATGCGGGAAAATCTGGCGCATTTGCATCTGCATTTCCAGCGACATGGCCGCCACGCCAAAATTGCCGGGATGATAGCTTTCGGTCTCAAGACCGTTGGCGGTGATGATCTGGTGCTGGTCAAACATCAGATTGTAAAACAGCAGATCAGCCGACGGGCGGACGCGCAAAATCGTGTCGCCATCCAGTAGATCGACCGCAGGCGCAAGAGTTTCGGGCGAGCCAAACAGCGCAACACAGCTTGGATGATTTGACAAAAGCCGGAACCTCGGAGAAACGACGAGGTCCTGCAACGGGCGCAACTCCCCCAGCGCGTCGGCCTTTATTCGGATGGGCCAGCTGGTGTCGTCAACGCCTGTAGCCTCTGACGACAGGCTGCACGAGCTGATCCAGCGCAGAGGCTGAAAACCGTTATCGCGGGTTTGAATAAAATCGCCGGGGCGTAAATCCTCGACGGCGACACGACCTTGTTGGGTGTCAATCAGGGCTCCACGACCAAAACAGGCGCAAATATCCTCGAGATAAAGATCAGCGGTGGCGCAATGTTCAAACTCATTGCGCGACCCGTCGTCATGTAGCGCAGAAATCCAAAATTTCGCGGCGCGCGGTTGGGCATGTCGCCCTGCTTGGGGAAATGACCGGCCTGCCCGGTCGATATTGCGCATGTGATCTTGCTTGAGAGCAAAAACATCGGTTTCAGCGGCTAAACCCTCTGTTGGAGTTGCCGCCGTCCTCAGCGTCTTCCTCTGACGCTGCGCGCGCCAGTCCGCATCGGGGGTATAAGTCATGCGATCAGTCCTTTTCGGTCCTGAGTGCACGCCCACATCTACCCACCATAATGTAGATGAACACGATTGAGACCGCAAAACGGCCCCTGCTACCTCGGTATATTGGCACAAAATACCTTTATAAGTCAATCGATTGTGGCTATTTTGCACCACATGACGACAATGCCGAGAATGACAGCAAATTGTTTCTATTTCCTTAAGCAGAATTCAGTTTGTGGCCCGGCTCTGTTGGTTGCACTTCGGGTCGGTTCTATGCAACATGGAAAGCATTGAGAAATTCAGCGGGAAACAGGCGCGATATGAGGCGGCATAGCATTGAAAATACGCCTAATATCAGATCATTAGCCAAGTTTCACTTCATCGCTGGCTTGCCGCGCTCGGGCGTATCCCTGCTGACAGCCCTGCTCAATCAAAACCCGCGTTTTATGGCCGGAGACAATGACACCGCCGAGGTTACGCTTACCAAGATTGTCGAATCGCTGGCTGATAGCCGTTCGGGGCTGGAATTGCTGGATCAGGCGCAGAAAATCGCGCTTTTGCGCGGGGTACTTGACGCGGTTTACCATGATCGACCGTTGGGCTCGGTGGTGTTTGATGCAAATCGCAACTGGCTTGCCCATACCGACCAGCTTGTTGCACTTTTCCCGCTGGCTCGATTTATCATTTGCGTGCGCAATCCGGCCTCGATCGTCAACTCAATCGAACTATCTGGCCCTCTGAACGGCGACGAGCAGTCGCTGGCCAAATCTGCGACCAAGTTGATGGGCATCAAAGGGGAAATTGGCCGCGAGATCGATCAGTTGCGCATGGCCCTGTCGGGCCAGCATACCGAGCGCATGTTTGTGCTTGATTACGACCGTCTGACCGATGATCCTGAGGAAGTTATGGACGCGCTTTACGATTTTCTGCGCGAACCGGAGTTTGCGCATGACTTTGAAAACCTCGGAGGCCGTACCGCCGGGCTTAGCGGTCCGGTTCATCGCGCACAAAGGCCGCTGGTGCTGCCGACCCGGTTGATCTTGCAACTGTCAGGTGCCGCGTTTTGGCGCAATTTAAAGCGCACCAGCGCCACGATGATGCTGGGACGCGCGCGCTGATTTACGAGCTGATCGCGCGGAGTTTTTGTTTTTTCAGATGACGGTGCCAAAGCCCGCGCGGCGCGTGACGCGACCACGGAAGAACGGTGTCAAACGTCTCGACTTCCTCGAAAACCCATCTCATCCAGCGTCGTTGTTTAGGCATCTGTCCTGCTCCAGTTGAATTGCCGCCGAAGGTACGACAGCCAGCCAATCCACCCATATTTCACAGTTGCGAATTTGACGGCGCATTGCGGCAAGTTCATGACCATAACGCGAGGAATTCGCGGCATTATTCACGCCCAACAGGTCAGATCCCGTGGAAATATGGCAACAAGATGTCATCGCGCGCAGCGAGCGGTCAGACGGCGTGGATTTCGGAGCGAAATTACCGAAATCAAGCGGCCATAATCAGCCTCGCCCATGTGGCAGGATCGCCGGTAAGAGTAGAATTTCTCCGCGTCGCAATAGGTGCAATGTCCGGTCCAACTGGCGGAATTTACCCCCGCCTCGCGAAGCCTGAAAAGACCGAATGACGGGAGATCAAACAAAAGCCGATCGCCTTTCCCGTTTGCGAAAAAACTCGCGTAATCAGAGTGTTCAGCGACAAAATGGTCCATGAATTCCGGGCCGACCTCATAAGCTCGTTGACTGATGCACGGGCCTATAACGGCGGAAATTCGGCGGCGATTGGCACCCAGCGCCTCCATCGCGTCAAGCGTTGCCTCCAACACGCCACCGAGCGCGCCTTTCCATCCCGCGTGAGCCGCGCCGATCACCCCCGCCTCCGGGTCGCTAAACAGCACGGGCTGGCAATCTGCGGTCAATATACCGAGCGCAATTCCAGCGACATTCGTAACCATCGCATCGCATTTCGGGCGCGACGTGGGAACCGGGTCAACCACGGTTAATACGCGGCTTGAATGGGTTTGATGTAGGCTCGTCAGATGGGTTAACGGGAGGTCGAAAACCGCCGCGACACGGCCTCGATTAGACAGGACCGCGTCGGTTTGATCGGAAGAGCCTGCGCCACAATTCAGCCCCTTGAATATGCCGGAAGACACGCCGCCATGTCGGGTAAAAAAGCCATGCTGACGAGGAGTAAGATCGTCGGAGGTGATAATTTCAAGGGTCATTCAGTCAAATCCCGGCGGTGGTGGCGTATTGTTGGCATGAAAGGCGATGGCTTTGAACAGGGCTCCCATCTCATCGGGATGAACCAAGCGTCGATGCGCAGCAATATGATTTTCAAGCGCGCGCCCTTGCAGTTTGGTCGCCAACATGCGCGCGCGCTCGGTAATACCTAAACGCTCCAGCAAAACACCTTGCTCAACCAGTTTGCTGGCACTCGAGCCTGAGGCCGCCGCCGCGAGTGCCAGAAAATCCACATGTGCGGTTAGGTCGGCGTGACCCGGCGCGCCTAGCGGGTCGGTCTTTTGATGGTTTTGAACGGCCTGAAACGTATCGCCGTGGCTGCCCCAATCACCGTAATCAATCACGATCGCAGCCCCGCCATTGCACGCAATAGCAGCGCTAATTTCACCCATTATACTCTGCGCGGCCAAACAGGTCTCGACAATTCCACCGATGGGAACAAGTGTTTTGGACATGCCGGTGACGTCAGGAATGGGCGCGGCCAAACCAAACACCAGTTTGCCGGCATCAAGTCCAACCATCTGTTCGCACCAACCTTCCTGATCGCGAATAAACTGGCGGATGGGCAGAGCGTCAAAGAATTCGTTGGCCACCAAGAACAGCGGAGCAGCGGGCAGGTCCGAAACATCGCCGACGAAGCTCACACGATAAGGGGCGAGGGATTGTTGCTGGATCGCTTGGAAACGCGGACTGGCCTCGACCAACCAGATCTCCGCTGCGTCCCAAAAGCCCGTAACATTGCGGGTCGCGCGCAGAATATCGGCCATGAGACTGCCTCGACCCGGCCCGAGTTCGGTCAATAAAAACCGGCTTGGCGCGCCCTGATCCTGCCATGTCTGGGCGAGCGCCAGCCCGAGCATCTCGCCAAACATCTGGCTGATCTCGGGGGCTGTGACAAAGTCTCCTTTGGCACCGATAGGATCGCGTGTGGTGTAATATCCGAGGGTCGGATGAAGCAGGCAAAGCGTCATATACTCGGCAATATTGATCGGGCCAAACCGGGTAATCTGCCGAGAGATCAGATCGCTTAATGCCGTCATGCGGCTCGGCGCACATTACGGCGCGCAAGCCAGATGATGAACAAGCCAAGCACGATCATTGGCAAACTAAGAACCTGGCCCATCGTCAGCCCCCAACTGTCGATATTCACGCCGAACCGGATCACATATCCCATCGGGTTGCTGAAGGAGGCAAACTGCGCGTCAGCCTGCCGGAAAAGCTCGACGAAGGAGCGCGCGGCGCCATAAACGATGAACAGCATTCCGGTCAGTTGCCCCGGAATTTTCAACCAACCCCGCCGATAGACCAAATAGGCCATGATGAGGCCAAGCAAAATCCCTTCGAGCGCAGCCTCGTAAAGCTGTGAGGGGTGACGCGAGCAGACCCCGACCCATGTGTCGGAGCAAATATTGGCCAAAGTTCCGGGAAAAACCACAGCCCAAGGGACATCTGTGGGCCGCCCCCAAAGCTCGCCATTGATGAAATTGGCGATCCGGCCAAGAAACAACCCGATTGCGACGGTGGCGGCAAAGCTGTCGCCAATTCCGGCTATGGACAGCTTGTATTTGCGCGCAAACAACGTGCCTGCCACAATCACGCCGAGGAATCCGCCGTGGAAGGACATGCCGCCCTGCCAGACCATCGGGATTTCAAGCGGGTTGGCCCAATAATATGCTGGCTGATAAAACAGCACATACCCCAGTCGCCCACCGAGGATCACCCCGAGGATCACCCATGTCAGGAGGTCCTCCACCTGTTTGGCGGCGATGGGCGCTTTGTTATCTCTCCATAAATCGGGCCGGTTGACCAGCGCCACGATCCACCGCCACGCCAGTAGCAATCCGGTAATATATGCCAGTGCATACCAGCGCAGCGCCAAATTAACCGGGCCGAGCGAGATTGAAAATATCTCAGGTGAGATGTCTGGAAACGGGATCAGGGCCTGCATGGGAAATCTTTCTCAAGGGATGATCTCTAAATTCCCTGTCACGGCGGGCATGTCAACCATGCTCCCTTGGCAAATCATCGCGGGAAGGCCATATAGGAGGAAACCCGCGCAACGAATGATGACGGAGACTGGAAATGCAAACACGCAACAGAATATTCGACGATTTTTCAAAGCTCATGAACAACGCCGTCGGCGTGGCCCAAGGCGCAAAAGGCGAGGCAGAAAACGCGATGAAAGGCTGGGTCGACCGCTGGCTTGCTGATCGCGACTTTGTGACGCGCGACGAGTTTGAGGCGGTGCGGGCGATGGCGCAAAAGGCACGCGAAGAGAACGCGGCCCTGACGGCGCGGCTTGAGGCGATAGAATCAGCACCCAAACCAAAGGCAAACCCTCGCGCTAAGACAACCTCGGCTGGTCCCAAAAAGAGCAAATCTTAAGCCTTGCGCCTGACGTTTCGTTAATTAACCATTAACACGGCTTGCCGAACTGTGGATAAGCGCGGTAATTTCGTCAAGCTATCCACAGATTTCGCCTGTGCGCGAACTTGATGAAGTTATCGCTTTACAGGACGGGCAATCCCTATCACCATATCTTGTAAGAGGAGTGGGCTGATCCACGACCCCTAGTAAGGCACCCAACCTATAGCAGGGAATACCCGGCATAGGACAAGCAGCGAAGGGCGCAGGATATGGCCAGTCTTGAACACTATCAAAACAGTATCGAGATCCACCCGATCGACATTGTCGAAACTCTTGCAGAGCGTCACGCTTGGGATTTTGATCGCGTTGCTGATGACCAGATCGCGATGGCAATCGAGGGGGCGTGGCGGACTTATTCGATCACGCTTGCCTGGTCCAATAGCGACGAAACCCTGCGTCTTATGTGCTCGTTTGAAATGGACCCACCGAGCGAAAAACTGCCGTTTCTTTATGATGTGTTAAACAGTGCCAACGACAAATGCTGGACCGGCGCCTTCACGCTGTGGAAAGAGCAGGGGTTGATGGTTTTCAGATATGGTCTGGTCCTGACCGGCGGAGAGACCGCGGGGGCTGCCCAAATTAACCAGTTGGTTCAGGCGGCGGTGATCAGTTGCGAGCGGTTTTACCCGGCATTCCAGTTGGTTTGCTGGGGCGAAGAACCGCCGGAAGCCGCCATACGCATCGCGATGGACGCAGCTTACGGCACCGCCTGATTGGCGGGGAGACCGCGCCGTTTTCATCTGAAACTGCGCGCGGCATTTATAGACCTGCACCCGAGGTTGAGAGACCGGTTCTTTTCGGGCATGATTGCGAATGTCATCAATAATTTCGGCCCTTAACCATGAATGACCACCTGCCGTTTGCAACTGTCGGGCAAACCATCGGCTTGCTTGGAGGCTCGTTTGATCCTCCGCATCAGGGGCATCTTCATATTTCCCGCCAAGCGCTGCGCCAATTCCGGCTTGATCGCGTGTGGTGGCTGGTGTCGCCCGGTAACCCTTTGAAAAAAGACAGCCCTGCGGATTTTCAACGCCGCATGGCGGCCTCGCATGCGCTGGTGGATCATCCGAAAATAGCCGTCACCGATATTGAAATGCACCTGAAAACGCGCCGCACCGCCGAAACCCTCGCGCGGCTGACACCGCGATATCCCGGAGTTCGGTTCGTTTGGTTGATGGGGGCCGACAACTTGGCGGGCTTTCACAAATGGGAAAACTGGCGAGTGATCATGACGCAGATGCCCATTGGCGTGCTGGGGCGCCCTGAAAACGGAGTGCGCGCGGGGAGTTCGCCTGCGGCGCGCGCTTTTGCCCAATATCGATTGCCGTCATCCCTGTCGGTCACGTTGCCATATCAATCTCCTCCTTGTTGGTGCCTAGTAAACGGCCCAACTGTTGATATTTCGTCAACGCAGATCAGAAATAATGGCCAATGGGTACGTTAGTGGTGTTGCTCAAGACCGCCCGACTTTAAGGTTGAAGAATGTCCAGCAATGAAGAAGCAAGAAATTGACCCAGAAAATCAGCCGCCGTCAGGTGCTCGCCGGGATATTAATGTCCTCAACCAGCGTAATTTTTGCTCCGGCCTTCGCGGGTCCGCCGAAAACTTCGATCTGGCCCAAGCCGCGCAGCCAGAAAGTACGGATTGACGCAGCCGGGTCGGTTGACGAGATTATCAAGGCTTCCAAGCTCTCTGGCAAAGTCGGATTTGTTGTGGCGGATGCAAAAACCGGCGAGATTCTGGAGAGCTTTAATCCCCAGCTTTCGCTGCCGCCTGCCAGCGTCGCCAAGACGGTCACGACCCTTTACGGGCTGGAGGCTCTTGGTGTCGCATATAAATTCCAGACCCGAATTCTTGCCACCGGCCCTATCGAGAACGGACGGCTGAACGGCGACCTTTATCTGGTCGGCGGCGGTGATCCGACCCTTGACACAGACGCTTTGGGGGTGCTGGCCAAGCAACTGAAAGAGGCGGGGTTGCGCGAAATTTCGGGCAACACCTATGTCTATGCAAAGGCCATTCCCTATCAGAAATCCATTGACCCGGCTCAGCCAGTCTATCTCGGTTACAACCCGTCACTTTCGGGGATAAACTTGAACTTTAACCGGGTGTTTTTCCAATGGAAGCGGCGCAAGGGCGGGTATGATATTACCATGGACGCGCGCGGTTTGAAGTTTCGACCGCGTGTGGCAATGGCGACGATGGAGGTGGTTGAGCGGCGCTCGCCAGTGTTTACGGTCACGAGTTCGCGAAATATGGATCAGTGGACGGTTTCCAAACGCGCACTTGGGCGAAAGGGTGGTCGATGGCTGCCGGTGCGGCGACCCGATTATTATGCGGGCGAGGTGCTTCAAAGTATTTCGCGCTCTTACGGGATCGATCTGCCGGCGTTCAAGATCGCGACCAGCGTACCTGAGGGCGCGGTTCTGGCGAGTTGGTCGAGCAAGAAGCTTGAAGAGGTTCTGCGCAGTATGCTGAAATATTCGACCAACCTGACGGCAGGAGGCGGTCGGCGTGTCGGCCAGTCAAAAACGCGGCGGCAATCCGCAGACTTTGCGCGCCTCGGGCAAGCTGATGACCACCTGGATGCGCGCAACAACCGGTGCGACGCGCGCGAATTTTGTGGACCATTCCGGGCTTGAAGAAGGCTCGCGCATTTCGCCGAGCGACATGGTCAAGGTTCTGACCTATAGCGGTTGGGACGGGCCTTTGCATCGGCTGGTTAAGAAAATTCCGCTGCATGACGCCAAGGGCAGGCCGATTAAAAACAGTCCGATCAAGGTGCATGCCAAGACCGGCACGCTGAATTTTGTGTCAGCATTGGCGGGCTATATCGAGACGCCGAGGCAGCAAAACCTGATATTTGCGATTTTTACTGGTGATATGCCCCGGCGCACCAAGATCAAAAAGGCCGACCGCGAGCGGCCCAAGGGCGCGCGGGCGTGGAACCGGCGCTCTAAACGGCTACAGCAGAAATTGATCGAGCGCTGGTCGGCGACGTTTTAGACAGTGTTTTGGATTGTATTTTAAAGCGTCAGATGCCGTGCGCGCGCGCCACGTTCAATCGCCGCACCGTGCAGACGGTCGATATTAAGCTCATAGCGGATTTCTTCCAAAAACCGCAGCTCGGTTTCGCGCAACAAGCCATCGGCGGCGGCCACATCGCAAGCCAATGCATAGGCGGTCTCAAACAGATGTTCGGGCAGCGCGTCGCGCACGAGGCCGAATAAGGCGTCAATGCCGTCTTCCTCCTCAAACAGCTCAAAAACCACCTGTGACGTGGTTTTAATCCGGTCGGCATCGTAATCGCCAAACACCGGCAAGTGGTTGACGATCCGCTCAATCGTCACAAGCTCTGACGTTTTGATGGTTTCATCAGAGACGGAAACCGCAACCATAATGGCTACCAGTGCGTCCTGTGCGGTCATCAGCGGGGTGAAATTGTCGGGATTGCTCAAAACATGGCCTCTTTGATTAGGGGATCGAGGGATTTGGGGTGCAGAATATTGACGAAGACGGTCGGGAGCAATAGGAAGCTGTCGCAGCCGCTCCTTTGTTGGGGTAAATTTCCGAAATTGATTGGAACTTCAAGATGTCCGACATGCGCGACGCCGCACTGAAATCCAAGGCCTGGCCGTTTGAAGAAGCGCGCAAGCTGGTGAAACGCTATGCAAAATCGGCGCCGAAAAAGGGCTATGTGCTGTTTGAAACCGGCTATGGCCCCTCGGGTCTGCCGCATATCGGCACCTTTGGCGAGGTTGCGCGAACCACCATGGTGCGGCGCGCATTTGAGGCCATGAGCGATATTCCCACCAAGCTGATCAGTTTCTCCGACGATCTGGACGGGATGCGCAAAGTCCCCGGTAACGTGCCAAATCCTGAGCGTTTGCAAGAGCATCTGCAACGTCCCCTGTCTGTGGTGCCCGATCCGTTTGAGGAATATGACAGCTTTGGCGACCATAATAACGCCATGCTGCGGCGGTTTTTGGACACGTTTGGGTTTGATTACGAGTTCTATTCCTCCTCGGTATTTTACCGCTCGGGCCAGTTTGACGAGGTGCTGCTGCGTTGCGTTCAGAAATACGACGAGATCATGGAGGTGATGCTAAAATCACTGCGTGAAGAGCGACGGGCGACCTATTCTTGCTTTCTGCCGATCTCGCCCAAATCCGGTCGGGTGCTTTATGTGCCAATGAAGTCTGTTAGCGCCACTGATGGCACGATCACCTTTGATGATGATGGCGAGGAGACCACGCTGAGTGTCACCGGCGGGCAGGTCAAGCTGCAATGGAAGCCCGACTTTGGCGCTCGATGGGCCGCGCTTGATGTGGATTTTGAGATGTATGGCAAGGACCATTCCACCAACACCCATATTTATGACGAGATTTGCCGTATTCTCGGCGGTCGCGCGCCCGAGCATTTCGTCTATGAGATGTTTTTGGACGAGAACGGCGAGAAAATCTCCAAATCCTCGGGCAACGGCATTTCAATCGATCAATGGCTGACCTATGCCAGCGCCGAGAGCCTGTCTTATTTCATGTATCAAAAGCCCAGATCGGCCAAGCGGCTGCATTTTGACGTGATCCCAAAGGCGGTTGACGAGTATCATCAGCAGTTGCGGGCCTATCCGGGCCAAGAGCTTAAGGCGCAGCTCAACAATCCGGTTTGGCATATTCATAATGGCCAGCCTCCGCTCAGCGATATGGTGGTGCCGTTCTCGATGCTGCTCAATCTGGCATCGGCCTCCAGTGCGGAAACGCCGGCGCAGATGTGGGGTTTTATCAACAAATATGCCCCTGACGCGACGCCTGCGACCCATCCGGGGCTGGACGCGGCGGCGGCGCATGCGGTCAGGTATTTCCATGATTTCGTCAAGCCGACCAAGACCTATCGTGCAGCTTCAGACGTGGAAGCCGCCGCACTTGGTGATCTGCGAAGCCGTCTGTTGGCCTATGATGGCGACACCAGCGCCGAGGGGTTGCAATCCTTGGTGTTTGCGGTTGGAAAAGACCACGGATTTGAGCCGCTGCGTGACTGGTTCAAAGCCATCTACGAGGTTTTGCTGGGCGCGTCCCAAGGCCCGCGCTTTGGTGGATTTATCGCTCTTTACGGCATTCCCGAGACGGTTGATTTGATCGAAAAAGGCTTATCTGGCGCGTTTTTAGACACTTAACCCTGTCAAAACTGTGATTTGAGCGGATGGTATTTGTCCTTACCTGTCTAGCAGGAGGACGAAGCCATGAAACATATTCTTGCACTGGTCCTGGCATTAGGACTGGCAACACCGTCGCTGGCGGCGCAACCACGTAGCCTTGAGATAGAGCGCGTTATATCCGCTCAATTCCAAGCCTTTCTGAAGGATGATTTTGACACCGCATTTTCTTTTGCCGCCCCATCGATACGGCAGAAATTCGGGACGGCCCAGCGGTTTGGGCAAATCCTAACCAAAGCGTTTCCGATGGTGGTTAACCCCTCGCGGGTTCAGTTCCTGTCGCTGGAAACCGTCAATGGGCAGCTTGTTCAGCGGGTCTTGATCGAAGATGAAAAAGGCGTCTGTTATTTTGCTGCCTACACCATGATCGACACGAGCGATGGCTGGCAAATTCGCGCCATTGAGCTCGCGGTTGTGAACCAGATGTGGGTTTAGCGGCGAACACGCTCTGGCGGATCGAACCGTTGATTTTGATCCGCCAGTGCCGCTCGGTTCATTTGGGTCGCGCTAGGTGTACGCGATAACGGCCATGGTGACGACCAAAAAACCCGTCAAACCCATGGTCATTCCCATCCGTTTGGCAAATATCGGGTTGATCGGAGCGCCCCCGCGCGCAAAGATTATACCTTTGACGGTCATGGTCAGCGATAACACGGTTAGCAGGACGACAAACAGGATTTTTGCGGTAAATGAGGGGCTGGTTGCGCCGCCCTGATAGGCTTGCCACATCCAAATTCCGGTGATCCACAGCAGGATGATCGCGCCAAACGCCACCCGACCCAACACGCCTTGTGCGCTGCGCAACGCGCCAATTGCCGGGCCTTCGGATCTGGCGGCTCTTATTCCCAAAATCATGCTGGAAATGCCGATCCCGATCCCTGCAGCCAGGCTCATAAAATGAATAATCTTCAACGCAATAAGCATTGTTTCCCCTCTTCTTTCCTGTTCGCAGCCATCCTCGCCTAAGAGTTGCGCTCTGTCAAACGGGGGAAATTCGGGGAAATTAACCAAACATTCATTCTTTTTTGCTAATGAATTTGCCACCGGCTTGGCTGTTCGGTTTTCCATATTGAGTATTTTCGACCAATGACCCCGTTTTTCGGCGTGGCGGAGGCATTTTTCCGCCGATAACTATTTGAACTTAAAGGGATTTTCCAATGAACAAAGCGATTACCGACGGCGTAGTCTTTATGCCCACTGCTTTTTCCGCGGGGCTGGCGCTCTGGTCCAATCAGGATGGCACGCCGGGCTCGACCAATTACACCGGAGTTCCCGGCGCCTCGGTGATCACCGCCGACAGCGATTTCGGCACCTGTCTGGAAATAATCAAAGCCTCCGCCACGCAAAAACTGCGCTATATGGTGCAAACTCCGCTGCTGCCGGGCTGCTATATAAAGGTGTCGGCGCGCGTCAAAGCCGTCAGCGGCAACCTGCCCTCGGTGCAAATCGCGGGCTGGGCCGGAGACGCGGCGGGCGCGCATGTTCCCGGCGTGGTTGAGACCGGCTCATCGACCTTGATTACGGCTTACGGCGAGGTTCTGGAGGTTTGGGCCATCATCGGCGCGGGCAATCGCACGGGCGTTGATATGGTCTGGGGGTCTGGCGCGACCTTCGGGCATTTCGGCCTTGATTTCACCGGCGCAAATGGCGGGATCATTCGCATAGAGGACGTGCGGATCGAGGATGCGACCAACGTGTTTTACCGCAAGCTGATGGACTGGGTGGATGTGTGCGATTACGGTGCAATCGGCGATGGGGTTACTGATGATAGCCTTGCTTTTGAGGCCGCCGATCTGGATGCCAAAGGCCGCGATGTGCTGGTGTCGGACGGGGTTTACCACCTCGCCAATCACGTTACATTCGAGAGCAGGGTGCGGTTTGAAGGGACCGTCACCATGCCGACCAACATGCGTCTGGCCCTGACCAAGAACTATGATCTGCCAACCTATATCGACGCCTTTGTCGACCCCGAGCTGGCGCTACAAAAAGCGCTGCAAACCTTGATGAATTTCAGCGATCACGACAGTCTGGACATGTGCGGACGCCGAATTTTGCTGACCAAGCCGCTTGACGTTCACGCGGCAGTCGTCAACCGCGAAACATTCGCCACAAGGCGGGTTTTGCGAAACGGGCAGTTGCGATCTGATGGCAGTGCCGCGTGGAATACCGAGACGTTTACCTCGCTTGCCAACTATAATGCCGCCCTCAAAACCGAGCTGAGCAACGTGGCCAATATCTCGCAGATCCCCGTCGGCTCGCTGGTTGAAGGCACGGGCGTCGGGCGCGAGATCTATGTGAAATCGGTCAATATCGCGGCCGGAACATTGCAGTTGAACCTGCCGCTTTTCGGTGCTCCCGCGCAGCAAACCTACACGTTCAAGCGCTTCAAATATCTGCTGGACTTCAGTGGATTTACGTCGCTGCATCGCTTCACTCTCGCTAATATCGATTTCTTCTGCGAGGGGCAGTCCAACGGTGTCATGCTGGCAAAAGACGGGCTGACATTTTTGGTTAAGGATTGCTATTTTACCCGCCCTCGCGAGCGGGGGATCACCTCAATTGGCGGGGGCTGCTCGGGGATGCAGCTTGATCGCAACCAGTTTATCTCAAACGAGCAGACGCTAAATGCGGATGCGCGGATTTCCATCGGCTTCAACGTCAACGCAAATGATGTTAAAATCCGTGATAATCGCGGTGTCAGGTTCCGCCATTTCGGGGTAATTCACGGCACCGGGCAGATGATTGAGGGCAATCACTTTTACCAAGGCGATAACGTGGCCAATGGGTTGCGCACGGCAGGGATTGTGATGACCTCGACCAATCCGAAATCGGTCATTAACGGAAATTACATCGATAATTGCTTTGTCTCATGGTCCAACGAGCATGACGAAACGCCTGACGCGGCGGGGACGTTCTCTTTTGGCAGCCTGTCGATTATTGGCAATATTTTCATGTCAAACGGCTCTGCCTCATGGTTCCGGTTCATCCAGATCAAGCCCCACGGCGTCGGCCATTTCATTAACGGGCTGAACGTCTCTGGCAATACGTTCAAGCATATTAACGGCGGAACTATTGACCGTGTGGAGGCGGTTGATGCGTCAATTGCCCCCATGGATGCCAGTAAATTTCGCAATCTGATCTGGGAGGGCAACACCTATAATAACGTGGTTAACCGGACCTTCAATCCGGTGACGATCCCGATGGAGGAACTGACGACGACGCAGACATGGCCTGCCAATCTGTCCGCGTATCTGCCTTTCGGCGGCAAGGCCCGCCATGTGGTTTCGGTGATGGCAGAAAACAAGATCAAAACGGCGGCGAATCTCGGGGTTTATACGGTGCCATATGCGGTCACGCGGCTGGGCGCGACCGGTTCGGAGATCATGCTACACTGGTCAGAGCCGGTGAAGGGCAAGGTTTACACCACTGTTCGGGTTGATAATCCGGTGTAAAATACCGCGACCTCCTCTTGTTGAGCTTCCTCAAACGCGCCGCGATACCTGCGGCGCGTTTTATGCGCTTGCCTGCGTGGATTTGCTATCGCAAACTTGCCAGCGAGCAATTTTTCACAAGGCGGAGACTTTCATATGGCGCGAACACCTCCGACAATTGGCGCGGCTCTCAGCATATTGGACCTCGCGAAATTTCGGCCTTGGTTGCTGGAGGGGCAACGCGATCTGGAGCTTCAGGATTTCTGCTTTGCCAGCGTGCTTAACGGCGACTGGAAGACGTTCTGCGATCTGGCCAAAGGCATGCTCGACGGATATTCTGGGCGGCTGGGCATTCACGGGCCTTTCTCGGGGTTCGAGATCGACACGAGAGACCCCGACGTGCGCGAAATCGTCGTCAAACGCATGGATCAAGGCTTGGATGTTTGCGCTGAACTTGGCGCCGTGCAGATGGTCATCCATTCGCCTTACAAGACGTGGGATCACAACAATCTGGACCTGAAACCCCGCGCGCGCGCCGCTAAAATCGAGGCCGTGCATCACTGCCTGTCCGGGGCGGTGAAACGGGCCGAAAACCAAGGTGTGACGCTGGTGATCGAGAACATTCAGGATATCGATCCGCTGGATCGTTTGCGCCTCGCCCAAAGCTTTGATAGCCCCGCCGTCAAGTTGTCGGTCGATACCGGCCACGCTTATTATGCCCACGGGGTCACCGGCGCGGTTGCGGTGGATCAGTTCATCCGCATGGCGGGCGATATGCTGGCGCATGTGCATATTCAGGACGCAGACGGCTACGCTGATCGCCACTGGCAGATCGGCGCCGGCACTATCTGCTGGAGAAGCGTTTTTGACGCCATCGCCGCCCTGCCCGCCAAGCCGCATTTGGTTTTGGAGCTGAATGATAGTGGCCAAATTCCCGCGTCGATTACCTATCTCAGCAATCTTGGGCTTGGGCTTTAAAGCCTTAATGCACCAGATTTCGGCCTGCGGATCCTCCCGACTGGGGCCGGTTCAGGATCGACATAGCTCCCCTAAGCCTACATGATCTGCCCACGGTTCTATTGCATCTTAAATGTTATAATTATCATCCCCTCACTTGATGTAATCAGTTTATCGACTGCAAAATGCTCGTATTAACATTTCAAATATAATCTCATAAAACCCACCTTGATTTTAAAAACCGGCACAGCAATTTCAATTTGGTTCCCCTTGGCCGCTGATTGATCTATAGCCACCGAATGAGTCAAAACCCGCCCAATCTGCGCCCCGATATCGCCCGCGCCCGTGTCCCCGACGCTCCCCGTCCCGGTCAGCCGACCATTGGCATGGTGTCGTTGGGCTGCCCCAAAGCGCTGGTTGACAGCGAGCGCATCCTGACCCGCCTGCGCGCCGAGGGCTATGCAGTTTCGCCCGATTACGCTGGTGCTGACGCGGTGATCGTCAATACTTGTGGCTTTCTCGACAGCGCCAAAGCCGAAAGCCTTGAGGCGATTGGCGAGGCCCTCACCGAGAATGGTCGCGTTATTGTCACCGGCTGTCTTGGGGCCGAGCCGGATTATATTCGCGCCCACCACCCCAAAATCCTCGCCGTGACCGGCCCGCATCAATATGAGCAGGTGCTTGACGCGGTTCATATCGCGGTGCCGCCCGACCCCGACCCGTTTGTCGATCTGCTGCCTGCCTCGGGCGTCAGCCTGACACCAAGACATTACAGTTATCTTAAGATTTCCGAGGGTTGTAACCATAAATGCAAGTTTTGCATCATCCCCGACATGCGCGGTCGTTTGCAAAGCCGACCGGCCCATGCGGTATTGCGCGAGGCGGAAAAGCTGGTTGAAAACGGCGTTAAGGAGCTGTTGGTGATCAGTCAGGATACCTCCGCTTACGGGGTTGATATTGGCCATGCCGAGGAGCGGGGTCACCGCGCGCATATCACTGATCTTGCACGAGATTTAGGCGCGCTCGGGGTGTGGACGCGCCTTCATTACGTCTATCCCTACCCCCATGTGCGCGACCTTATTCCGCTGATGGCCGACGGGTTAATCCTGCCTTATCTCGACATTCCATTTCAGCACAGCCACCCCGATATTCTGCGCCGCATGGCCCGCCCCGCCGCCAGTGCGCGCACCTTGGACGAGATCGCCCGCTGGCGCGCAATCTGCCCCGACATCACCCTCAGAAGCACGTTTATCGTCGGCTATCCCGGCGAGACCGAGAGCGAATTTCAGCATCTTCTTGACTGGCTTGACGAGGCAAAACTGGATCGTGTCGGTTGTTTTCAGTATGAAAATGTCACCGGAGCACGGTCGAACGCGCTCCCGGATCATGTGCCAAGCGCGCTTAAACAAGAGCGCTGGAATCGGTTCATGGAAAAATCCCAAGCGATCTCAGAGGCAAAACTCGCCGCCAAAATCGGAACGCTTCAGGAGGTCATCGTCGATGCGATTGACGATCAGGGAGCCACCTGCCGCACCAAGGCCGACGCGCCAGAGATCGACGGCAATTTGTTTATCGACGAAGGGTTCGAGCATCTGAAGCTCGGAGAAATTGTCACGGTCGAGGTTGATGAGGCCACGGAATACGACCTATGGGGCGAGCTGAAATAACGACGACCGGAGGCACCCTGAGCCGCGTGCGCTCCATTGCGCTCTTACGATCAAGGCGCTAATCTCGGTGCATGTTTACCATCGAACACGAGTTTGACGCCACAATCGTAACCCTGATTGACGACGGGGAAATACCTTTACAAGAGGACGTCACCCTATCCGCATTTGCCTCCTGCGTCACAGTCGAGCAATATGACGAGCGGAGCGATCAGGTTCAAAAGATCACGTTTTCCATGGCGCAATTGCGCGATTTGCAGGCCGCACTCGATCTGCCCGAGGGCAGTTACCAGTTTCGCCGAGAAGATTAAAGCATTTTGCCTTTAATCTGAGGCATATCCTGCAGCCTTTAAGAAGTTCCAGCATTCGTCCGGGTCGAACAGGTCACAAATGTCGCCGAGGGCCTGAAAGAGAGCGTCGAAGGTTCTTGCTCCAATCCTGCGCAGGTGGGCTTTTAGCTTTGTGAACGCCATCTCGATCGGGTTGCGGTCGGGGAACAGGGCGGCAGGAACAGGAACCAGCACCCCTTGTCCTTCTGGCTTGCGCGGCGCGGGGGCTTTTGTGGGTTGAAAGATTGTCAAGGATCACCACCGTTCCGGGCTCCAGCACGGGTGCAAGCCGAGTTTACACATAAGTCTCAAAGGCAAGCCCGTCCATTACGCCGCTGATCACCCATGGCGCAATCAGTGCCTCTTGGGTCAGTCTGGCGATGAGGGTCTGTGTGCCCCATTTCCCAAAGCGCGCGGGGTCATAGAGCCGTTCGCCCTTGAGGCTTCTGCCGCGCAACCGGGTGAGGTCGGTTTTGACGGCTGGTTTTGTTGGCGGTTTCGTCGATGAAAACCAGTCTGTGCTGCTTCTAGTGGATTGTAGGTGCGCTCCTCCCCAGCCTGCTTCCTCGCCAGGAAACAGGTTGGGGATAAATTAGCATAGATGAGATACATAAGGGTCAGGATCCGTCAATCCTCCCGCCATTCTCCGCTGTTCAACCCCTCAATCGACCAATCGCCAACCCGCGCGCGGATCAGGCGCAAAGTGGGCAGACCGACGGCAGCAGTCATGCGCCTAACCTGCCGGTTTCGCCCCTCTGATATGGTCAGCTCGAGCCAGCCATCAGGCACGGTTTTGCGAAACCTGACTGGCGGCGTGCGCGGCCACAGAGCAGGCGGAGGATCAATCGCGCGGGTCTTGGCGGGGCGGGTTTTGCCGTCCTTCAAGTCCACCCCATCGGCAAGCGCGCCCAAGGCCGCCTCGCTCACCACACCTTCGACCTGCACCCAATAAGTTTTGGGCGTCTTGTGCTTTGGATTGGCTATTTTTGCCTGTAATTTCCCGTCATCGGTCAGCACCAGCAAACCTTCGCTGTCTTTGTCCAGACGCCCGGCCGCATAAACGCCGGGCAGGTCAATGAAATCAGACAAGGTCGGGCGCAGACTGCCCGCGACCCCGCGATCGGTGAATTGGGACAACACGCCGAACGGCTTGTTAAACAGGATAACCCGCGTCATTCATCACCGCCGACGCGCGCCTTGATACGCCGCACAAGCAGCCACACTGCCAGCATGACGGGCGGCACAAACGCCGCCGCCAGATAGGTCTTTTCAACCGCATAAACCTTGGCCAGCGGCCCGGTCAGATAGACCAAAAGATTAACCGCGTAATAGCTGACGGCGACCACCGACAGGCCTTCTACCGTCTCTTGCAACCGCATCTGCAGAGCGGCTCTTTTGTTCATGCTTTCAAGTAGTTGCCGGTTTTGTTCGGTGGTGGCAACATTGACCCGCGTGCCCAACAGCTCGGAGGCGCGCGCCGCCTGTTTTGACAACCCATCAAGCCGCCTTTCCGCCGCCTTACAGGTGCGCATGGCCGGATCAAACCGACGCATCATAAACTCTGAAAACAGCTGGCGATCATTGATACGTTGTTCGCGCAGCACCGAAATCCGCTGATCCACCAGCGCGCGATAGGCGCGACCGGCCCCAAAGCGAAACGCCGAAGTCGAGGACAAAACTTCGATCTCGGCGGAGACGTCCAGCAACTGCTCAAGCATGGGTGCGGGGTCTTCCGTACGGTTGGTCATCTGCTCCATAATCTTTGACAATTGCGCGTCCAGCGGCCCGGCTTTGGCAAACACATTTCGCGCCACCGGCAGGGTCAGCATCGCCATGGTTTTGTAGGTTTCGATCTCCAGCAGACGCTGCACGATACGGCCCATACGCCGCACGCTAACCTCGCCAACACCGATCACCGCAAAGCGGATATTACCGCTCTCATCAATGCGAAAATCCCCTGCGACCACCACATTTCGATCAAGTGTATAGGCCGCAGCAAGGCTTGAGCCGACAAACCAGTTGCGAATTTCGCCGTCGACGCGCTGTTCCACATCGGCCTCGGTCTGTTCCATTTCAACGCGTACATGGGCCGAGGTGATAATGCCGCCCTTAACCGATGCACGCCAATCCTCGGGAAAGTTCTGCATGGGATTGCCGTCAAACCCCTTGTCGTCGCCCACCTCGCCATGGCCGTCGATAAACAGCGTGTAGGTGGCAAATTCCGAATGCATTTCCCATTTCAGTTTATGACGCCCGAGGCTGCCGTAATAATGGTTGGCCTCACCTGATGGGCGGGTTTCTCCATATTTATCAAGCAGTTCTTCCAGCTTATTCCGGGCCGCATCAGGACCATCATCGGCACTGATAGCGAAATAAATCACCTGACCAGCCCCGGAGATTTCGGGCGAGGGCCGAGCGTGCAACTCGTTTGACAAGTCGTATCGCAACGGGTGATCTTTTAGAATACGCATGATTTTTCCTGTCTAAATACTGCGTTCATCGCACATGATCGACCTCACTTCGGGGTCAGGCGAACCACATCGCCACCGCTGATTTCGGGGGTATCCTCAAAGTCAAAACTGTCAAGCCGGCGCGCGCGATTGCCAGCCTTGGTCGCCGATATCTTGATCTCCTCAACGTCCTTGACCGCCTGAGAGAAATGCCGGTCAAGATTGCCGACGCGATCCCCCAACCGCTCCACATCCTTATAAAGCGCGCCAAGTTCGCGGCGAATTGCGCCCGCTTGTTCGCGCATCCGTGCGTCCTTCAAAATGGCGCGCATGGTGTTTAACGTGGCCATGCAGGTGGTCGGCGAGACGATCCAAACGCGAGCATCAAACCCCTCGCGCACCACTTCGGCAAAGCTCGCATGAAGCTCGGCATAGACGGCTTCGGAGGGCAAAAACATCAACGCGCCATCGGCGGTTTCACCCTCGATAATATATTTGTCGGAAATATCCTTAATATGCTTGCGCACAGAGGTTTTAAAGGCGCGCTCGGCCACGATTTTTTCGGCCTTGTTGTCGGCGCGGTGCAAATTCTCATAGGCTTCGAGCGGGAATTTACTGTCAATCACGATCGGTCCCGGCGGGTTGGGAAGATGGATCAGACAGTCGGCGCGCTTGTTGTTAGAGAGCGTGGCTTGCCAGGTATAAGCATCCGGCGGCAGGGCTTTTCCGACGATATCTTTGAGCTGAATTTCACCAAATGCACCGCGCGTTTGCTTGTTGGACAGGATGTCCTGAAGGCTGAGCACATCGCCGGAAAGCTTCTCGATATTGCTTTGCGCCTTGTCGATAACGGCCAGACGCTCCTCAAGCCCCGCCAATGATCGGGTGGTTCTCACCGCTGAACCATGAAGGCTCTCGCCCATAAAATGTTGAACCTCGGCCAGTCGGGTTTCGACGGTCTGGATCATTTTCGTTTGCGCGTTGGCCTGTGCTTCGGCGATGGTTTTAAGGCCGCCTGCCAATTGATGCTGGCCGTCAGACAGGCCTTGAACCGTGCGCCCCAGATCGTCCATCTGACGCAAAAGCGGCGACGGAACCGTGTCGCGACGACCACCAAGGCGCAAGACCGCCAGCAGCAAAACCAGCAGCAGAGCGGCGACGACCGCCAGCCCCAACATCAAAGGATCGCTGAAATCCAGTTGCGTTTCCCCGATTTTAATCATGTGCGCCCAAACAGCCTTTCGATATCACTCAGCTTTAATTCCACATAGGTTGGACGCCCGTGATTGCACTGGCCAGAGCTTGGCGTCGCCTCCATTTCGCGCAACAACGCGTTCATCTCATCGGCCTGCATGCGGCGACCCGAGCGGATCGAGCCATGACAGGCGACGCGGCTGAGAATGGCGTTAAGGCGCTCGCTGACAAGGCTGGTTTCGCCTTGGTCGTCCAACTCGTCAAGTATATCGCGCAGCATGTTTTCGCCGTTGATCCGGCCCAGTATTGCGGGTGTTTCGCGGATGCACACAGCACTACCGCCGAACGGTTCCAATGTTAGGCCGAGCTTGGTCAACTCTGGGGCCACGGCCAGCAAGCGCGCGCAATCATTGGCGGAAAACTCAATGATTTCAGGGATTAGCAGGGCTTGCGCGCGCACCCCACTCGCCTCCATCTGTGCCTTGAGACGCTCATAAACCAGACGTTCATGCGCAGCATGTTGATCAACAATCACGATGCCATCCACTGTTTGCGCGATGATATAATTTTCATGAAGCTGCGCACGCGCCGCGCCCAAAGGATGGGATTGCTCCACTGAAATCTGCTCAGGATCGTCGGGTTCAACCCGGCCATATTGGGCCTGAATTTCCGCAAATCCGGGCGCTTGGGAGGAAGGGCGGATGATGTTGCCACCCGACTGCCGGTCCATTTGATAGATCGGCGCACCTCCCGAAGGCTCGGGCTGAAATGCGCCAAGAGTTGCAGTTGCAACCGTAGTTGAGGCGCGATGTCCCGCCTCCGCAAGCGCGTGGCGAAGGGCTGACACGATCAGACCGCGCGCCATTCCGGGATCACGAAACCGCACTTCGGCCTTGGCGGGGTGAACATTAACGTCCACCAGTTCAGGGGCGCATTCCAGAAAAAGCGCAACCGCCGGGTGGCGATCGCGGCTGAGAAAATCAGCGTAAGCCCCGCGTAATGCACCCACCAGCAGCTTGTCGCGCACGGGTCGTCCGTTCACAAACAGGAATTGCGCGACTGCGGCCCCGCGCGAATAAGTCGGCAAAGCGGCATATCCGGTCAGGCTGATCCCCTCGCGCGTCGCGTCGATCAGCAGCGCATTTTCAGCGAACTCTGCCCCCAAAATCTGCCGCAGACGGCCATGAAGCGCGTCGAATAAATCGCCGGTTTGCGCGTCACTGCGAAACGTAACCCGCCCCACCCCGCCTTTGGAGATATCGCTGAGGGTGAAGCTCACAAACGGTTCGGCCATGGCCAGACGGCGCACGATATCGCCGATTGCCTGCACTTCGGCGCGGTCGCTGCGCAGAAATTTCAGCCGCGCCGGTGTGGCATAAAAGAGATCGCGCAGCTCGACCACGGTACCCTGACCAAGCGCTGCTGGTCGCGGTTGGCTCATCTCGCCGCCATTGACCGTGATCATCGCCGCCGCCGTCGCCCCTCGGCTGCGCGAGGTGATACTCAAACGGCCAACCGCCCCCAGCGAGGGCAGCGCCTCGCCACGAAACCCGAAGGAATGAATGTTGAGCAGATCACTACCGTCGATCTTGGAGGTCGCGTGCCGCGCCAGCGCCAATTGCAACTGATCCTCAGGGATACCGCAACCGTCATCGGTCACCCGGATCAGGGTTTTGCCGCCATCCGCATAGGCGATATCGACTCGGTTGGCACCCGCATCAAGCGCGTTTTCAATCAGTTCTTTGACGGCAGAGGCCGGACGCTCGACCACTTCGCCAGCGGCAATCCGGTTGACGGCAGCCTCGCTCAATTGCCGGATCACCGGCATTGGCGGCTCTATATGGGGGTTCAACGCACTCATACCACAAGCGATAGCATGAGTTCAGGCGATTCGCACCATGGCGCGGGTTGGAATTGCGGGTTGAAACCGCTTTAGTTGATATTCTCCATGCCTTCCGGCTGACCAACAACCACGATTCTCAGGTTCTCAGGCTTAAGCAAGCGTTTGGCCACCTTGGCCACATCCGCCAGTGTCACCGCATTAACCTTATCGTTCCGGGTCTTGATGTAAGAGCGCGGCAAATCATCAAGCTGCATATTGACCAAAATACTGGCGATACGGCCATTACCGTCAAACCGCAAAGGATAGGCGCCGGTCAGGAATTTCTTGGCGGCGTCAAGCTCCTCGGCAGTGGCCCCGCCCTTGGCCATCTTGGCCCATTCCGCCTTGATCACATCAATCGCCTGCGCAATCCGGTCATTGGCCGAGGCCACCGAACCCATATAAAGCTCGGCCAAATCATAGCTGGCGAGATAGGTGTAAACGCCATAAGTCAGCCCGCGTTTCTCACGCACCTCCTTGGTGAGGCGCGAGGTGAACCCGCCGGCCCCAAAAATCTGGTTCATCACGAAGGCCGCAAAAAACTCCGGGTCATCGCGTTTGATGCCCTTATGGCCAAACAGCGCCACCGATTGCGGCGTCGGCAGATCAACCAAAGTCACCCCGCCGGTCAAAGTGATCTTGGCATGGGGCGGCATGGGAGAGCCTTTGTCGGGCAAGCCACCAAGCAACTCGTCAAGCATCACGCCGAGTTCCTTGGGCGTCACATCCCCCACCGCCGACACGTAAAGGCGATCCTTGGCCATGGCGTTTTTGTAGGCCGTGACCAAGTCCGCGCGGGTCAGTTTATCAATGCTGGCGGTGGTCCCGGTCGAGGGCGTGGCGTAGGGGTGATTGCCGTAAGCAAGACGATCAAACGTTGCCGACGCGATCTCGTTTGGGTCTTTTTTATCGGCGGCGATGATAGAGATCACCTGCGCGCGCACCCTGTCGATGGCCACCTGATCAAAGCGCGGCGCCTCAATCGCTTTGCGCAACAACTCAAGCGCTGCGGGCTGGTTCTCGCGCAGGAATTTGGCGGAGATCTTAACCGTATCGGCACGGGCGCTAAAGGCAAAATCGGCGGCAAGCTCTTCGCGCGTGCGGCTAAATGCGGCGGCATCAAGATTGCCCGCCCCCTCCTCAAGCAGGCCCGACATCATATAGGTCGCCCCGCGTTTGCCCGGCAAATCCAGACTGGTGCCGCCTTTGAAACGGATTTCAAGGGTGACGAACGGGATCGAATGCTCCTCAACCAGCCAAGCTTTTATGCCCCCCGGCGAGGTCACGTCTTGTATGTTCAACTCGGCCCGCACAGGCAGCGCAGCCCCGATCATGAGGATCAATATTGCGGCGAAACGGATCACGGAGCGGGTCACAAAACGGTTCATTGGGTAGCCTCCTGAGTGGACCGCATTAACCAGCCAGTCACGGAATAATTAGGGTCAAACACCATCTTTGCGGCGGCCATGATGTCGTCCGCCGTCACCGATTGCAAAATGCCCGACCACGCGTCCACATCGTCAACCGTCAGGCCCGACGTCAGCGCCTCGCCATAGCTGCGTGCCAGGCCAGCCATATTATCTCGCGCATAAATGTCGGAGGCCCGTATCTGCGCCTTGATCCGCGCAAGCTGGTCGGGATCAACGCCGGTTTTCATGAAATTGGCGATCACCGCGTCCATCGCGTCCTCGGCTTTTCGCAACGAAACCCCGTCAACCGGCACCATCACCAAGCCAAAAGTCGATGGATCAAGCGACAAACCATCGTAAAAAGCCGTGGCTTGCAGTGCGATCTTTTGTTCCAGTTGCAGTTTTTGTCCCAGAACCGATGTCAGCCCGCTGCCACCCAAAACCTGCGCCAGCATCGACAAGGCGGCCGCCTGCTTTTGGTCGCCTGCATTGCGTTCGGGCGCGAGATAGGTGCGGATCACATAAGGCTGCGAGACGCGAGGGTCAGAAAATTTCAGCCGCCGAGCGGCCAATTGGGTCGGCTCCTGCGGGCGATGGCGCTTGGTAATACTGGGCGAGGGCTTTAATCCGCCGTAATATTTCTGCGCCAGCGCTTTCACTTCGGCGGGGTATACATCGCCAGCAACGATTAGAATCGCATTGTTAGGCGCGTAGTATTTCTTGTAAAATGCCAGCGCATCTTCACGCGTAAGTGCGCCAACTTCTTGTTTCCAACCAATAATAGGTCGCCCATAAGGGTGGTTGAGATAAAGAGCGGCTGCGCGCTGCTCGGAAAATTGCGCGCCGGGATTGTTGTCGGTGCGGGCATTACGCTCCTCTAAAACCACCGAGCGTTCGGTTTTGACATCCTTGTCGCTGAGGATCAGGCCTTGCATCCGGTCGGCCTCCATCTTCATCATCAAGGCCAGACGATCGGACGCGACCCGCTGCCAATAGCCAGTATAATCATAAGAGGTGAACGCGTTTTCAGAGCCGCCATTGGCCGAGACCACGCGAGAAAACTCGCCCGATTTCATGGTTTTCGTGCCCTTGAACATCAAATGTTCCAGCAGATGCGCGCTGCCGGTTTTGCCCGGCGCGTCATCGGCGGCACCGACCTTGTACCACACCATATGGGTCACCACCGGGGCGCGATGATCCTCGACCACGACCACGTCCATACCGTTTTTAAGCGTGAACGTGGTCACGTTATCAGCGGCGGCAAAGGCGAGAGATGGCAGGGTCAGGGAAATGAATGTGGCGGCAATGGCGAGTTTTTGGCAAATACGCATTCGGGCACTCCAGGCGAGGTCTTTGGGTTGAGAATTAGGCATGTATCCCCCCAACACAAGCGCGAAAACGAACTTGTGACCAAACGTGGCGAAACTTGGCTGATCCTTGAAAATCGCTGCTATTTGGCCGTGTCAGGCGGAGCTGCGGAGGTGCGAACTCCCAGTCGACGCAGGCGTTTTAGCTCGCGGTAACGATCCAGCGTTTGCGGCTGGTAAGCGCTGAAATAGACGGTGGTGCCAAACAAACGCTCCAACAATTTCCCGCGATGTTTGCTGCGAAACTCGCGATCCTCTGTGGCCAGCACGCTGCGAATATCGCCGGCAACACCGTAGCGCGAGGTCACATTGATCAGCCCGAGATCACTGCGCGGCACCCCAGCGCGCGTCATCTGTTTGGGGCTGCCACCCAGAGCGGCGGCAGCATCCAACAGCGGAGTGGGGTCGGTGATATTGGCGCTACCCGGCGTTGGCGCGGGCAGGTTGGTGTAGGATTTGGGTTGGGTCAGGGTCTTGGTTGGCAGGATGGTAAACTCGTCGGGTCCACTGCCCGAAGCGCGCAGGTTCATCAACCCGCCCTCTTTCTTGGCGCAGGCAGACAAAGCAACGGTCGCCGCCAGCAACACCACGATCATCGGTTTAACCGTTATCATTCAATCCTCCAACACCCCAGCGAGGGGTCTTGCCCCCTTATCGCCCGGCTCAGCCCTCGTTGTCCAGTTTATTGGATGTCAGGACAAGCCCGAAAGCACCTAAAAAGATCACAACGTCGGCGATATTGAACGCATATGGGTTTTTCAGGCCACAGCATGCGACGTTCAAAAAGTCCGCAACCGCGCCGTATATCACCCGATCAAGCGCGTTACCGATCGCGCCGCCAACCACCAAAGCGGCCCAAAACACCCCGATCGGACTGGTCAACTTGCGCGCCCAATTGATCAGCCAAACGGATATCCCCAGCGATAGAACGACCAAAACCCAGCGCATGATTTCGGTGCCATTGGCAAACAGACCGAAATTCACCCCCTGATTCCAGGCAATGCTGAAGTTAACGTAAGGCGGATAAACCGCGATATACCCCAGATTTTTGAGGTCCATCCACTGCACCACCAGCCATTTCGTGCTTTGGTCAAGCAGCAACACCACGGCAGCAATAACGAGCAGTTTTGTCAGTCTAGCATCCATACTTATCGACCTCTCAGTGACGAAAATGCCGCATTCCGGTGAACACCATCGCCAAGCCCGCCTCGTCCGCCGCGGCGATCACCTCGGCATCTCGCAATGAGCCTCCGGGCTGGATCACAGCGGTCGCACCGGCCTCTGCCGCCGATAACAGCCCATCGGCAAACGGGAAAAACGCGTCCGACGCCACCACCGAGCCGATGGTCAAAGGCGCTTGCAAACCCAGCGCCTTGGCCATGTCCTGCGATTTTCGGGCCGCAATGCGCGAACTGTCAACGCGGCTCATCTGTCCGGCACCGATACCGACGGTGGCCTGATCCTTGACGTAAATAATGGCGTTGGATTTGACATGTTTAGCCACACGCCACGCAAACAAAAGATCGCCAAGCTCGGCCTCGGTGGGCGCGCGCTTGGTCACCGTGCGCAAATCCTCTAGCGAAAGCCGCCCATTATCGCGATCCTGCACCAGATATCCGCCCGAGACCTGTCGCCAAGTGCGCGCGCGCGTGGTCACATCGGGCAGACCGCCGGTGGTCAGCAGGCGTAAATTGCGCTTGGCCGAGAACACCTCTTTGGCCTCGTCGGTGGCGTCAGGCGCGATCACTACCTCGGTAAACACATTGACGATCTCGCGCGCGGTTTGCCCGTCAAGCACACCGTTCAGCGCGACAATTCCGCCAAAAGCCGAGGTCTGATCACATTGAAAAGCGCTCTGATACGCCTCGATGAACGAGGCACCACGCGCGACACCGCACGGATTGGCGTGCTTGATAATCGCAACCGCCGGACCATTATCGGGAGCAAACTCGGCCACCAGCTCAAACGCCGCATCGGTGTCATTAAAATTGTTGTACGAAAGCTCTTTACCCTGCCATTGCCGTGCCGTGGCCACACCTGCACGCACCTCGCCAGACGTGTAAAACGCCGCCGTCTGGTGGGGGTTTTCGCCATATCGCAGCGTTTGCGCCAAGGTGCCTGCCACCGCCTGACGCCGTGGGGCCGCCACATCCAGCGCGCCCGAAAACCAGTTGGAAACCGCCGCATCATAGGCCGCCGTGCGCCCGTAAGCCGTCAGCGCCAACTGCTGACGATAGGCGTAAGAGGTCGCTCCATCATGGGCCTCAAGCTCTGAAAGCAGAGCCGCGTAATCCTCAACATCCACCACCACATTAACGAATTGGTGGTTCTTGGCCGCAGCCCGGATCATCGCCGGACCACCAATGTCGATATTCTCGATACAGGTCGCATAATCAGCGCCTTTGGCCACAGTTTCTTCAAACGGATAGAGGTTTACCACCAGCAAATCGATGGCCTCAATCCCGTGTTGCTCCATCGCGCTCAGATGTTCGGCATTGTCGCGCAAGGCCAAAAGTCCGCCGTGAACGCCGGGATGCAGGGTTTTCACACGCCCATCCATCATCTCGGGAAAACCAGTGAGATCAGAGACATCGCGCACACTTACGCCCGCATCGCGCAGCATGCCCGCACTTCCCCCCGTTGACAAAACCTCAATCCCGCGCGCGCTAAGCGCCTGCGCCAATTCAACCAGCCCGGTCTTGTCAGACACAGACAGCAATGCGCGCCGCACCGGCACCAGATTATCAGCCATGAAACAGATTTCCTTTTGTCAAACCATCGCCAGCGGATCGCCTTCGGCAATATCGCGCACATGCCGGTTGCCGTCCTGTACACGCGCCAAAGTCCAACTGACCTGGCTGGAGTAATCCATAACCGTGTCAGATAAAACGATCTGTTTTGTCGCGCGTGGCCGCAAACGCCCGCTTTCCAGATAAACACTTTCCTCCAGCGCAATTTTGGCGCTGCCGTGATGGCGAAAAACCCAGACCTCGCCGCTTTTAAGCACCAGCGACACGGCAGTACCGCCAAGATCGACAGTGGCGCTGACATCCGGGTGAAGGTGAAACCGCACGTCAAACTGAACTCCGCGCATAGCCGTACGGTTCATCATATCCTCAAACGTGATGCGATCAGTTTCCGACAAAGCGCCTAGCGTATCCTCGCCATGCAGGCCCCGCCCGTCGAGCGACAGATCAAGCCGGCGCACATGCAACAACCCGTGGGTGCGCGCATACCCGTTATGGGTCGCCGAGACCGAGCTGCCGTTCAGATTGCTCGCGGGTTGCGCCAGCACCTCTTTGGGACCGTCAACCAGCAGATCGTCCATCCCCAAAGCCGGGCCAAACCGCGACGAGGAAAACCCCGAAATCGACAAGGTGGAATGAGAGGCGGTCGAGCGCGCGGCCCGGCGCCACTCCTCGCCAAACTCGTTACCAGAGCCGCAATTGACGATAATCGGCCGCCGCCCGGAGGTCATCTCAAACCCCAGCGTGCTGGCATGGGCATTCACCGAATGGGTCGTGGCGGGAGGCGAGCTTGCGTCCATCACAATGCTGGTGCGCCCCGCCGAAAGCCGCCCATAGCCCATCGCAAGACCAGAATTTCCGCTCGCGCGCACCCCGGAGGAGGCCAGCGCGAGGTCAAGTCGACCCTCCGCCCCCCTGCCGCCGCCATGAAACCGCGCCAGCGAGCCGTCGGAATGGCGCAGGCTGCGCAAAGTCGGCGCAATGCGCTCTATCGCCAGTAAATGCTGACGCTCTGCCATCTTTCCGTCTTCGCTCAACGCGGCGGCAGCCCATGTCAAAAGGGTAAACGCCTCGGTCAATTCCTCGGGATTGCGCGTGGGAATTCCGCCCTCGGCATCAATCCGGCGCGCACATTCATCGCCCACCGCGCGCATGGCAGGCCCAACCAGATGCGACGATCCCTCAAGCGCGAGGCCCGCGTAAATCAACCCGGTCAGCGACTCAAATCGCGGCAAGCCCGCCGGGGCAGAGTGCCAGCGGCGGCGCAGAAAATTGGTCTGACGGGCGAGATTGCGAAAAAACCGATCGGCCTCGTCCTTGCTCAGACCTTTAAGCATGAAAACCGCTTGATTTATCCAGCGAATGATCCGCCGACCGGCAAGTTCCGGCACCCAGCCATTGCCGTAACCGCGCCCGTAATGCTCGATCCACTCGATCAACCAGCGCTGCGCCAGATCGCGCGAGGCCGAGGTGCCGACCGCTGCCAGATCATCAAGCCAAGCAAAGCCGTGCAATTGCGCCTCAAACGAGGCCGAAGGGCGCTCGATATCCCAGATTGACACACCCGGAGCCTCGACCAGAAAACCCGCAAACAGGTAGTTTCCAGCCATCAGTTGATGACCGCGCGCATAAGAGCCGATGGTTTTGGGTTCGGGCTGGGACACAAAAGCGGTGACTGGTCGGGCGATGCCGCCAAGCCGCGCGGCAAAGCGATTGAGCAAGCGATCTCGCGCCAACTCAAACCGCGCGCCAAGCAGCTTTCGGGCCAGGGTTGCATCCTTCATCGCGGCGCTATTGTTCCTTGAGAGTACGTTTGGCGCGAGCATAATCACCGCTTGGCGAACTGTCACCCGGTCATTGCGGTTTCAGCGCGCTTTTTCACCGTTCTGCAACAGGGCCATGTAAAACCCGTCCATGCCGCCAAGATCGGGCCAATAATCAGGCCGCAACCGCAAGCCTCCATCGGCGGTTTGCCATGTCGGATCAACGCCAAGAGTGACCCAATCGACCGGTGCGACGCGCAAATTCTCGTGGCGCGCCAACGCATCGGCCACCTGCCGCTCGCCCTCGCGCGGCAACAGCGAGCAGGTGCAATAAACCAGATACCCGTCCGGTTTCAGTTGTGACAGGGCCGCATCAATCAGGCGCGCTTGCAAGTCAAACAGCCCCGACATATCCACGCCCGCCTTGGCAAACGGCAAGTCGGGATGGCGGCGAATGGTGCCGGTGGCCGAGCAAGGCGCGTCCAGCAGCACCGCGTCAAACGGCTCGTCGGGTTCAAAACGGGTGGCATCCTCGTCGATCAGATGAGCGCGCAAACCAACCCGCTCGAGGTTTTCGCGCAGCCGATCAAGGCGCGCGTCCGAGATATCAACCGCGCTGACCCAAGCGCCACTTGACGCCATCTGCATGGTTTTCCCGCCGGGAGCGGCGCAAAGATCAAGCACGTTTTTACCGTCCACATCACCCAACATGCGCGCGGGCAAAGCGGCGGCGGCGTCTTGCACCCACCAGTCGCCCTCCACGAACCCCGGCAAAGCCGACACCTGCGGTCGCCCCGGCAGACGCAAACTGCCGGTCGGCAACAGCGTGGCGTTCAGCCGCTCGACAAACTCGTCGCTCCGGCCCTGATCCTTGAGCGTCAGATCAATCGCCGCCCCGGCCTGATGGGCAGCTTCAATCGGCGTAAGCACCTCTTTGCCAAAATTCTTGGTGATCGGTCGCGCCAGCCAGCTTGGCAGCTTTTGCGGCTTTTGATCCTGCCACAAGGCCGGGCCCTCATCGGCGACTTTGCGCGCGACCGCGTTAACCAACCCCGCCAGATGTCCGGCCTTGGCGCTGCCGCGCACGATCTCGACCGCTGCATTGACCGCGCCATGGGCCGCAGTTTGCTCGGCCAACATCTCGTAAGTCGCCAACCGCAATGCCTGCATCGCTCGAGGTTGCGGCGGCCTTTCGAGGTAAACGTTCAGGATCGCGTCGATGCCTTCAAGATGGCGCAAAACGCCCGTGGCCATGGATTGCGCGCGCGCACGATCGGCAGGGCTGAGACGCGCAATCGGGCTTTTGGAGCCTGACAACATCTCTGCCATCAGGCGCTTGTCAAACAGAACCCCGTGCAAAATCTGGGTCGCCGCCAGTCGTGCCGCTATTGCCTTTGATGACATTGCTCGATCCCTTCTTGCCGTTGCCTATTCGGCGCGTATATCAAGGGGCACGCCAGAGCAAGCCAATGAGCCGCGATATGACCAATACCGACAAAACAAGCCGCGATGAAAAACACGCTGACGCCGCCACGCGCGCGTTAAAAGAGGCCAAAGCACGGCGCGTCATCGCCGACAAGAAACTACGGCCAGTTGAGCTTGGTGGCCGCGACGGGCCAGAGCCGACCCGCTATAATGACTGGGAAAAAAAGGGCATCGCCTCTGATTTTTGAAAACGGAATTGGCGTCAGATTATTGGCGTTATTTTTCGGACGCGCGATACTCTGCGCTCGCGCCAGATAATCAACAAACCACCTGCCACGATCAGCAACACGCCGGGGAACAACTTGTCCACGGGGGCCTCGTCAAAAATCAGCCAGCCAATGATAAACGCGGAGAGAATGCCGAAATAGTTGAACGGCGCCAAAATACTGGGCGTCGCCAAGCGCCACGCGACCAGCAGGCACAGCACCCCCGTTCCGCCAAACAGCCCCATGGTGATCAGGCGCAACAAATCGGCGACCGAGTAAACCGGCGAGAACCCCGTGGTCAGCAGCGCCAGCGTCACACTGCCAATCGCCGCGGCAAACGCTGAATAAAGATACAGCAAAGTGTTTGGCACATCGCGGTCAATCAGGCGCACGCTCACGCTGGAAGCCGCATATAAAAACGCAGCGACAAGTGGCAACAAAGCCACCGGCGAAAAGGTCTCCGAGCCCGGATTTACCACCGAGATCGCTCCGAGAAACCCAAGCAACACAGCCGCCCAGCGCACCATCCCGACCTTTTCTTTCAGCACCGGCACCGACAAAGCCACCGCAAACAGCGCCGAGGTATAAGACAGTGCCGAGACCGTTGCGAACTCAAGCTTGCCAAGGGAGTAATAAAACGAAAGCTGCGCGAAAGTCACAAACACACCGCGCAGCAGTGCCAGCGGCCATTGGCGGATGATCAGGCGCTTGCGCCCAACGCGAAACTCGCCCCTCCAAGCCAGCAAAATCAAACTGGGAATCATGCCGATCAAATTGCGCCATGCCGACAATTCCTGCGCGCTGAAATGGGGCAACAGCGATTTCACCATCGCGCCCATGATGTCCAACAAAAAGATGCCCAGCAACAAGACCAGAACCGCGCGCACGCTCGGCGAGAGGCCGGTCCAGCTCATATTTCAGAGCTTTGGGAGCTGTCAGACAAGCCCGTGTTCCTTGAAAAGACCCATCAAATCAACCTCTGGACGCGCGCCGATATGGCTGATCACTTCGCCAGCAGCAACGCAACCCATGCGCCCGGCGCTGAGCATATCAAACCCCGAGGTCAGCCCGTATAAAAAGCCCGAGGCAAACAAATCCCCGGCGCCGGTCGCGTCAATGATCCGGGTCGGCACCGCGTGCGCGTGCTCGGTCTCGCCATCATAAAGAATATAGGCGCCGTTTTCCGAGGCGGTACAGGCAACTATCTCGACCTCGGCTGCGGCCTCGGCCATCGATGCCTTTAGATCATCGGCCGGAAACATTGCCTGCATTTCATGCACATTGCAAAACAGCAAATCCACATGATCCCGGATCATGGTGCGAAACGCGCCCCGGTGCCGATCAACGCAAAACGGATCACTCAGCGTCAACGAAACCTTGCCGCCAGCCCCCTTGCAAGCGTCGATTGCAAGGGCAAAGGCCTCGTGACTTTCTGGCCCGTCAAAGCGGTAACCCTCAAGGTAGATCCACTCGGTGTTGGCCATCATCTCGCGGTCAATATCGGCAGGGCCAAGATGCTCGGAAACACCGAGATAAGTGTTGAGCGAACGCTCGCCATCCGGGGTCACCAGCACCATGCAGCGCCCGGTTTCGTCGGCGCCATCAGGAGCGGCGAAGGGTGTTTCATAAACCGCCCCCTGCGCGCGCAAATCATGGGCGAAAATAGCGCCGAGTTGATCGTCTCTGACCTTGCCCACATAGGCGGTGCGACCTCCCAAGGCGGCAATTCCGGCAATCGTATTGGCCGCGGAGCCACCCGAAATCTCTTTTGTCACGCCCATTTTGCCGTAAAGTTCGACCGAGCGCTCGGTGTTGATCAGCTGCATGATGCCCTTCTCAACCGCATTCTCGGCCAAAAAACCATCCTCAACATGGCTGAGAACGTCCACCATGGCATTGCCAATGCCCACGACCTGAAACCTCTTTTTCATAGTGTTTTGTCCTCTGAATGACAGAATTCTTCGATGATACAATTGGCACAAACCGGCTTGCGCGCCTTGCAGATATAGCGTCCGTGCAGGATCATCCAGTGATGGGCATGTTGTTGGAACTCGGCGGGAATATTGTCCTCAATCGCCCGCTCGACCGCCAGAACGTCCTTGCCCACGGCCACGCCAGTTCGGTAGCCAAACCGGAAAATATGGGTGTCCACCGCCTGCGCCGGTTGGCCAAACCACATGTTCAGAACCACATTCGCAGTCTTGCGCCCCACTCCCGGCAGGCTTTGCAAAGCGGCGCGCGAGGACGGCACCTCGCCGTCAAACTGGTCCACCAAAATCTGGCTCAGCCGGATGACGTTTTTGGCTTTTTGGCGAAAGAGGCCAATGGTTTTGATATGTTCGGTCACGCCGTCAATGCCAAGATCAAGCATCTTTTGCGGGGTGTCGGCTAGCGCAAACAGGCCCCGCGTCGCTTTATTCACACCCGCGTCGGTCGCCTGCGCCGAAAGCGCGACTGCGACGACAAGGGTGTAAACATTCACATGTTCAAGCTCGCCCTTCGGCGCGGGCTCGCTGTCGCGAAACCGGCTGAAAATAGCGGCGATTGTATGATAGTCGAGTTGCTTTGTCATAAGGGTTGTTTGCCACGCAATCGGGGGGAAAGCCAAGCGGATTACAGCGCCAGTTTGCCGCCCTTCCTCCCGAAATTACTGCGCGCGCAAGATCTCCAGAAACCGAGCGGCAAATCTCTCGGTTTTCGGCGCGCCCAATATCCGGCTGATTGCCGCAAGATCGGCACTTTTTGCTTCGGCCAGTTTGGCCAATAGCGCGTTTGAGCAACTCATCAGCTTTCCCGCTCCATCATCGCCGCGCGCCAAGTCAAGCTGGACCGCTTGCAAACGATCAAAAATCTCGCCCGAGTCACGCCCGGCCAGTCGCCGTCTCGCGGGATGCAACTCCTCGGGCGGCGCGCCATTGATAACTGCCAAGAAAACTTGGCCGAATTTTTCCAGTTTTTTTGCGCCAACGCCCGACAGGCGGGAAAAATCATCCAACGTCACCGGCTTGCTTGTGGCCATCTCGATCAGAGTTTTGTCTGGAAATATCACATAGGCGGGCGCGCGCGCTGCCTCGGCCAGTGCCCGACGCTTTGATTTCAAGGCTGACAACAACGGCTCGTCCTCCTCGCTGATTTGCGCGCGCACCTTGGGTCTGGTTGTTGAGGCGGCACGCGCAATAATGGTATCACGCCGAAGTTCTATCGTTTCCTCACCGCGCAAAATTGGCCGCGCGGTAGCCGTCATGCGCAATGCTCCGAACCGGGTCACATCAGGGCGGATCAAATCATACCCCATCATCTGACGAAACACCGCCTGCCAAGCCCCCTTGCTGATATCGGCCCCCACGCCAAAAGTCGGCAAACGGTCATGCCCGCGCTGGTGCACTTTGTCGGTCGTAACCCCGCGCAGCACATCAATCAGGTGGCCCGCCCCGAAATATTCGCCCGTACGCAATATGGCCGACAGCGCCTTTCGAACCTGCTCAGTCCCGTCAAAAACCTCCGGTGGCTTGTCGCATAGGTCACAATTTCCACAAGCCTCCATTTCGTCGCCAAAATAACGCAGCAATGTCCGCCGCCGACAGCGCCGCGCCTCGGCCAACCCCAGCAATGCATTCAAGCGTCCGTGATCCGCCTCTTTTCGCTCAACAGGAGCCAAACCTTCGTCAATCTGCCCACGGCGAAGGCGCACATCGTCGGCCCCATAAAGCGTTAACGTATCAGCTGGAGCACCATCCCGCCCGGCTCGGCCAATCTCTTGATAGTAACTTTCGATAGACTTGGGCAAATCCGCATGGGCAACCCAGCGGATATCCGGCTTGTCCACCCCCATGCCAAAAGCAACTGTCGCCACCACAATCAACCCGTCTTCGCGCGAAAACCGAGCCTCGGTTACCCGCCGTGCTTCCGGGTCCATCCCGGCGTGATAGGCGACCGCCACATGCCCCTGCGCTGACAAAGCTTGCGCCAGCGTTTCGGTCTTAGCCCGCGTACCGCAATAAACGATCCCAGATTGACCTTTCCGCGCGGCCGCGAAATCAAGTATTTGCTGTCGCGGTTTATTTTTCGGCTGAAAAGCCAGATAGATGTTGGGCCGATCAAAACCTCGCAGAAAAATCTTGGGCCGCACGCCTGCAAACAGGCGAGTAACAATTTCATCGCGGGTCTCTGCGTCCGCAGTTGCCGTAAACGCTGCAAGCGGCACATCAAGGGCTTTGCGCAACTCGCCAATACGCAGATAATCCGGCCTGAAATCATGACCCCACTGGCTGACGCAATGGGCCTCGTCCACGGCAATCAAACGGGTATTCACCTTTCTCAGCATCATCAGCGTACCCGGATTGGCCAACCGCTCCGGCGCCATATAAAGCAGCTTGAGTTGACCTTGCTCAAGTAACTGAAAAACCTGTTCTATTTCCTCCTCGGTGTTTCCACTCGTTAACGCGCCAGCCTCAATCCCGACCGCCCGCAAGCTGCGAACCTGATCGCGCATCAACGCAATCAGCGGCGAGATCACCACCGTCACACCGTCCTGCGCAATCGCCGGAAGTTGAAAGCACAGAGACTTACCACCGCCCGTCGGCATGATGGCAAGGGTATTTTGGCCCGCCGAAACCGCCTCTACGATCTCTTGTTGGCCCGGCCGGTAGGCATCGAACCCAAACACGGATTTTAAAAGATCATCAGGTCGTTTCATCGCAACATTCTGGTACTACTGGGGTTTATATAACCATCACATATTAAGTTTTGGTGAACAAGAATGGAACATGTTCTCGCCCGCCCAATCCGCTAAACTGCGTCGGCCCTCAAGATATTCACCCAAGTGTCGCCATAACGCCGCGCATCCAGACTGCTAAACCCCAAAGGGGCGGTCTGTCTGGCGTTTTCCTCCCAAACAATCAGCGCGTCCTTGGCCAACCAGCC
Organism: Alphaproteobacteria bacterium; assembly: GCA_013151335.1. Lineage (GTDB taxonomy): Bacteria > Pseudomonadota > Alphaproteobacteria > Rhodobacterales > Rhodobacteraceae > UBA5972. The sequence continues at coordinate 77,988 of JAADIJ010000092.1, forward strand.
GTGGTTTTTTACCGCCAGCAACGCACGAGTTCCCAGCCCGGCGCCGTAAGGTGGATCGAGAAAAATCAAATTAAACGGCGGGCCCTTCCAGGGCTTTAAATTGCTCAGATCCATCGCAATAAATCTAGCGATATCAGATAGTTTACAGAGATCAATATTAGCGGAAACCAATGCCCTAGCTTTCCTGCCATTGTCCAAAAATACCGCCAAACTGGCCCCTCGACTGAGCGCCTCCAGCCCGAGTGCACCGGTCCCGGCAAAAAGATCAAGCACGCGCGCGCCATCAAGCGGTTCGCCATAGCCACCGTTTTGCAGCAAATTGAAAATACTCTCGCGAACACGGTCCGTGGTCGGCCTCAAATGCGCCGCCATATCGCCCTTGCCAACCGAGGTCAGAGCGCGTCCTTTAAGCTTTCCACCAACAATCCGCATCTATGATTTCAGTAATGATTTCAAGTCACTGCCCGAATTCTTAACCACCTGCACATCCGCAGTTTTTCCGGCATCAATCAGCCGTTTTGCGACCATATAAGCGCGCGGATCGTTCATCGCGTCGACCGCCAAAAGTTTTTCTCCACAATAATACCAGAAAGATACCGAATCTTTACCTTTTCGGGTGATGATCTTGTCATATCCGCTGTTCAGCCCGGCTATTTGCAGCTTCACATCAAACTGATCGGACCAAAACCATGGTTTAGCAATATATTTCTTATTCGCGCCCAGCATATTCTCGGCAACGATTTCGGCCTGATCAATCGCATTAGGCACGGACTCAAGTCGTATGCGGCGCTCTTGATACGGAAACGAGGTGCAATCTCCCGCAGCCCAAACGCACGCGTTGCTTGTCCGCCCATGCGCATCAGTTTTGATTCCGTTCTCTATATCAAGGCCTGCCGTCTCTGCCAGATCAGTCGAGGGGACAATGCCCACGCCTGCGATCACAAAATCTGTCGAAAGGACTCTGCCATCTGACAATATAGCACCGGATACGCGTTCTTCCCCTCTCAAAGCCCTCAATCCAATCCCCTCGAGTATCTCGACTCCATGCGATTGGTGCAATGCACGAAAATAGTCCGATGTTTCCGTCGAGGCGACCCGTTGCAATATCCGATCCGCCATCTCGACGAGTGTCACCTTCAATCCACGTTTTGCGGCCACCGCTGCCGCTTCCAAACCAATATATCCACCACCCACGATAAGCAGACGACGACCCATTTGGAATTCCGCTGCCATCCGGTCAATATCCACCAGCCTGCGTATCCCGTAAACACCCTCAAGCGAGCCGCCGATAGAAGCAGGTAGGCGGCGTGCTTCAGAACCAGTGGCCAACGCAAGCTGGTCATAGACCAATACTTCGTCTCCCAAATGCACGGTCTTGGCGCCAACATCGATACCAGCGACCCCACGCCCCAGCTTCAGCGCTATATCCTGCCCCCGATAATAAGCCTTTGGCCGCAGAAATAGCCGCTCAACCTCCATCTCGTCCAGTAAATATCTCTTGGATAATGGCGGTCGTTGGTAAGGGGGCACATTCTCGTCGCCGATCAACGTAATCTCACCGCCAAATCCCAAGGAGCGCAGCTTGATAACCATCGATGCGCCCGCCTGCCCGGCCCCGACTACAACAATATGAGACATGCGTCCCCCTCACGATTTTGCTGGCTCTTGCCGCTGCCCAACCCTATATGTTTTCCAACAAATTCAGCAATGCAAAAGAGGCAAAATATGATCATTTCAGTTGGCGACGTTCTCCCGGAGATCAGTTTTTCCCACATCGCAGACGGCAATCTTGAAACCATTTCTCTGAAAACTCTGACGCGCGGAACCAAGCTGGTTTTGTTCGGCCTTCCCGGCGCGTTTACCCAAACCTGCAGCGCCTTGCATCTGCCCGGTTTCATCTATGCAGCGCAAGCGCTTCGCGCCAAGGGTGTGGATCACGTTATCTGCATGTCGGTAAATGATCCGTTCGTAATGAAGGCGTGGGACGATGCCCAAGGCGCAAGTTTAGCGGGGCTTATGATGCTGGCTGATGGGGATTCCTCAGCGACCAAAGCGCTGGGCCTTGAGTTTTCCGCCCCCGAAATCGGGTTTGTAAACCGTTGCAAACGGTTTTCGGCCTATGTTGACGATGGCGTGGTCAAGGTGATGAACTTCGAAACCAAGCCCGGTGTTTGCGAGTTCACCTCCGGCGAAACTCTGCTCGCCCAGATTTAGCCAGCCTTCGCCAGCGCGTCCATTTTGCGCGCAAGTTTTACATCCCGAGCGGACAGACCATCAAGATCGTGGCTTTGCAAAGTAACGTCTACTCGGTTGTAAACATTAAACCATTCTGGGTGGTGATTCCATTTTTCCGCATAAATCGCGACTTGGGTCATCCAACCAAAGGCCTCAATAAAGTTCTTGAACTGAAACTCTTTCACAATCGCATCGCGGGTTTTGTCCATCGACCAGCCGTTCGCAAACAGCACCGTCAGATATTCATCTCGACCTTGTTGTGTCAGGGCATCCGTCATTCTCTCTCCTCGCCGCCGCGCCTAAACGGCCCATAACTGGTTAATATCTCGATATCCTCATCAACCGCCGCACGCTCAGCGGTCAAAAACTGGGCAACTGCGGCCTTAAACCCCGGATCACCAATCCAGTGTAGCGAGTGGGTCGCCGCCGGCAAATAGCCGCGCGCAAGCTTGTGTTCGCCTTGCGCCCCCGCCTCGACATGACGCAGACCACGCCTTATCGCATAATCAATCGCCTGATAATAACAGACCTCGAAATGCAAGAACGGATGGTCCTCAATGCACCCCCAATAGCGCCCAAACAACGTGTCGCGACCGATGAAATTAAGCGCGCCCGCCACCCATCGCCCCTCGCGCTTACATAAAATCAAAAGCGTTTCTTCGCGCAGATTCATCTGCACTTCATCAAAAAATGCTCGGGTCAAATACGGCGTGCCCCATTTTCTCTCCCCCGTGTCCTGATAAAACCGCCAGAACGCATCCCAATGTTCCTCGCAGATTTCGTCGCCACTAAACTGGTGAATCGTGCCCCCGAAACTCGCCGCTCCGCTACGTTCACGACGGATAGCTTTGCGCTTTCTCGACGACAAACGAGACAGAAAATCATCGAACTTCCCGTAGCCGTCATTGTACCAATGAAACTGCTGACCAGTACGATGCATCAGGCCAAATTCCTGACCGAACCGGGCCTCGTCTTCGGTGCAAAACGTTACATGAAACGACGATAAATGGTTTTCCTCTACGAGCTTTATGACTGCCTGAACAAGAGATGTCCGTCCAATCTCTGTATAATCCGGCAAGGTCAAAAACCGCCGGCCCGTGGCCGGAGTAAACGGCACCGCCGCTTGAAGTTTCGGGTAATACCTCCCGCCCGCGCCCTCAAACGCGTTGGCCCAGCCGTGGTCAAACACATATTCTCCCTGACTGTGATACTTCAGATATAGTGGCATCGCCGCGATCAGCCGACCATCAAGGCGTGCCAGCAAGTGCCTCGGGCTCCAGCCACAATCAACAGTAACCGAACCGCTTTTTTCCAGTGCGTTCAAAAACTTATAGGTGGTAAATGGGTCAATCGCCCGACCACCTTCTGGGCAGGCAAGTACGTCCCAGTCGCGCTCTGAGACCTCGGACATGCCGTGAATTACTTCGATCTCGATCTGCGCACCGCCCGCCATAACTTTCTGCCACCATGTTGGTGTTTTGTTAATCTGCTTCAGGCAAGATAGCTTTCAAATGTGATATTGTCCGCAAAGTTTCGCGCGCGGGCTTCTTGTTGTTTGGATCGCACGGTCCAGCACAGGATTTTCACGCCTAACGCCTTGAGTTCGGCAACCCGCTTGCTGGCCAAATCGCCACGGTCATGCGAGATAAAATTGGCGTTCAGACGCTGAACATCCGGAATTTTCGCCAGTTCGGCGCGGCGCTCGGACGGCAAGAAGTCCCAAGCGGAGTGGGCAAAATTTGCCGTCACCAATCCGCAGGAAACCTGTGGTGCGTATCGTGAAAACATGGCGATCGCATTGGGGTTAAAAGACATCACAGCGACAGGTCCCCGATAGTCCGACAATTGCCGCGCGATCTCTGCCTCCAACGCACCAGAGGTCGGCCCCAAACGACCGTGTTGGTCCTTGATCTCAATCAGCAGCGGCGCGCATCCGTTAACCAATTTTAAAACCTCCCGCAGGTCGGGAATATTATCCGCCCCTCCCTTGAGACGGATTTGCCCGAGCTCCGCTGCGGTAAGTGCGCTCACCGCTCCGCTTTTGTCGGTCAACCGATCCAGCATTTTATCATGAAAAACTATCGCATTTTGATCACGGGAAGGCTGGATATCAAGCTCGATTCCATAACCATGCCGGATCGCACGCGCAAATGCCGCCAGCGAGTTTTCCGCAATGCCGTTTGCAACATCGTGCAAACCACGATGGGCCAGCGGTTTGCTTAGAAAATCCGGATGTAGCGCCATTATTTAATCCTGAAGATGCCTTCGATCTCGACCGCAACCCCAAGTGGCAGCGACGAACATCCGACCGCAGCGCGGGCATGGGCACCGGCCTCCCCCAAAAGCTCGCCCAGAAAATCAGACGCGCCGTTGATCACCTCGGGATGGTTTTCAAATTCCTGCGTGGCGTTGACGAAACCGCCAAGTTTCACCACTTTATCAAGCCGATCAAGGTCGCCATCGCAGGCGGATTTCACTTGCGCCAACAGGTTCAGCGCACAGGCTCTGGCCGCCGCCTGTCCCTCGGCAATGGTCATGCTATCGCCGAGCTTTCCCAAAATCAGCCCGTTTTCGTCCTTGGCCACCTGCCCCGACACGAACACCAGATCGCCGCTGACGACATATGGCACATAATTGGCGGCGGGAGCGGGGGCTTCGGGCAAATCAACCCCCATTTGTGCAAGTTTGCTCTCGATAATTCCAGTCATGATTCCCCCGAGTTTTAGCTGTCGCGCCGACGCTACCCGCAAAAACTCGGACTGAAAACCGCTATTTTTCTATTCGCGAAAGGCCTTGTTGAAATAGTTTTCAACCGGCTGCAAAAGATAGCTCAGCGGCGTTCTGTCGGCGGTCCGCATATAGCTTTCCACCGGCATCCCCGGTAACAGCCTCAATCCCTTCAGCTTTTTATACTCCCCGGGGTTGGGTTTGATTTCTGCCCGATAATAAGAGGTGCGGGTCACATCATCGACAAATGCGTCTGCCGAAAGCTTGACCACCTTGCCAAACAGCTCCGGCGTCGTGCGTTGATCAAACGCTGAAAATCTCAAGGTTACGTCTTGCCCCACATGCACCTGATCGATGTGAATAGGGTTAATCCGGGTGGTGATCACCAGGGGGCGGTCTTTTGGAACGATAAACATCACCGGCTCTGCCGCACGCACAACCGCGCGGATCGTGTGAACTTTCAGTCCATAAACCGAGCCGGACACTGGTGCGCGAATATCCAGTCGGGCGAGGTTCTCCTTGATCAGAATGCGGCGTTTCGCCAACTCCAACTCGCGATATCGAAGGTCGCGCAAATTGGTGATCGCCTTTTCACGCCGCCCGGTTTCAAGGCGCAAAATACCGATGCCGGTTTCGATCATCCGACCAGCGGCCTCCGCGCGCGCAGCGGTTATCTTGCCAATCTCGCCCTCCAGACGCGCCTGCTCACGTTCCAAACCCGTCACCCGCGAGGCTTGGGCCAGCCCTTTTTGCAGCAGTTTTTTCTGATCGCCCAATTCGCCACGCACAAGATCAAGCTGCTTTTTCTGTGCATTTTCTTGCGCTGACAAGCCATCGATCTGGGCCGATATCTGCACTTTGCGCTCACTCATCTGCTCGGTTTCGCGCGTTTGAGAGGCCCGCCGCGCGGCAAATAGCCGGGTCTGGCCAGCCATCAGATCGGCGACTTCGGCGCTTTTGGCCGCGGCCTCCAGCAGCAACGGGTCAAACGAGATCTTGGGGCTGCCGTCGCGCTCGGCCTCCATCCTGCCACGGCGCGCGACCAGATCAAAATATTGGCTGTCAATCACCGACAGTTCTGATTTCAGCGCGGTGTCGTCAAGGCGCAAAACGATTTCACCAGCCTTGACCTCTTGCCCTTCGACCACAAAAATCTTACCCACAACCCCACCATCCGGGTGCTGAACAACCTGCCGATTTTGCTGAACTTCAATCCGACCGGGGGATACGACCGCGCCTGAAATCGTGGCCATCACGCTCCACGCCCCGAACCCGCCGAGTAGCAAAACAATCGCGCCATAGCCGACAATCATCGGCATCCTCGCCGTGAAACGGGCAATCTGTGACACTTTGGCGCCGGACGAAGCACCGCTTAGCGTTGGAGTATTCTGCGTCATTTCTGCCGCCCCGACCCAGCGGCCTTGTTGATCTGTGCGTGGTTTTGCACCTGAGATTTCAGCACCTCGTCGCGCGGCCCAAATGCCTTTCTCGTCCCGTCCTCAATCACCAAAAGCAGATCGCATTCGGCAATGGCAGCAGGGCGGTGGGCCATGATAATAACCGATTTCCCCTCGGCTTTGGTCTGACGTATTGCCTTGTTGAGCGCCTCCGAGCCGACCGCATCAAGGTTCGAGTTTGGCTCGTCCAGTACCAGAAAAACCGGATCGCCATACATCGCCCGCGCCAGCCCGATCCGCTGCATCTGCCCCCCCGACAGCCGTCCGCCGTGGGGCGTAACATGGGTGTCATAGCCCTGCGGCATGCGCAAAATCATCTCATGCGCCCCGGCTTTTTGGGCGGCCTTAACCACCAATTCGGGGTCAGGCTCGGTTGACATACGGGCGATATTTTCGGTGATCGTACCCTCAAACAGCGTCACACGTTGCGGAAGATAGCCAATATGGCGTCCTAAAACATCCGGCTCATACTGATCGGTCGCGGCGCCATCAAGGCGGATTTTACCGCCCGCCACAGGCCAAACCCCGGTGATTGCGCGCGCCAGCGTCGACTTGCCCGCGCCGCTTTGACCAATAACCCCCATCGCCATCCCCGGCCCTATTCGAAACGACATCATTCTAAGCGAGGCCTGCTTTTCACCCGGCGGAACAACCGTTAGTTGCTGCGCTTCCATGATTGCTCTTGGTTCAGGCAGCGGGGTGCGCACCGGCTCAAACGGCGCTGTCTTCAACAGCTTGTCTAGCCGCTTCCAGCCAAATCCCGCGCGCTGCACCAACGGCCATTGCCCAATCGCCTGTTCAACCGGCGAGAGCGCGCGCCCCAACAAAATAGAGCCGGCAATCATCGCCCCTGCCGTCATTTGCCCCTGCAACACCAGATAGGCCCCAAGGCCCAGCATGGCTGATTGCAAAAACAGGCGCATGGTCTTGGTAAGGCTGGAAAAACTGCCGGTGCGATCACTTGACGAGATGGTGCGCGCCAGCGATTTCTGGCGCAGCGAAAGCCAGCGTCGATAGACCGCTGCGCGCATCCCGAGGCTCTGAACCAGCTCGGCTTCGTTGCGGATACTATCGGCAAACAAATCGGCCTGCGAGGTCGCCATATTGGCCTCGCTCACAATGCGTTTGGTGGTCCATTGATTGAGAAATGTCATGAAAATCAACACCCCGCCACCGCCAACTGCCAGATAACCAAGCCACGGGTGAAACAAGAAAATCGCCAGCAAAAACACCGGAGTCCACGGCACATCGAACACCGCCAACAAGGCAGGTGAGGACAACAACCGCTGCACCGCCTCCAGATCGCGCAGCCCGGTATTTGGGCCAAGCTCACCCGAGGCCAGCCCCGCCTGTCGCAGCACCGCGCTAAACACGCGCTGGTCGAGCAGCGATTGAAACCGAGCGCCCGCACGCGCCAGAATTCGCCCGCGCGCATAGTCCAGCAGCCCCATCATCAGGTAGAGAAACGTGACCAATAACGACAGCGCCAACAGGGTTTCCACAGACCGGCTGCCCAGCACACGGTCATAAACCTGCAACATGAACAGCGGCCCCGTCAGCATCAACGCGTTGACAAAAAAGCTAAAAATAAACGTGCTCGTGAACAAGCCCGTGCTTTTTCGCAACGCCTTTTGAAGTTCTGCGCGGCCCTGTTCACGGTTCATAATTGGCCTCAAACCCCTGTATTTCCATAATAATACCCAAGCAGTACAGGAACGATCGACTTTGTCAAAGAGCGAAAATCCACACTTACAAAATATTGCGCCCGCGTGACTTGCACGCGGTTTCATTCTGGCTTTCAATTGGTTAAGGAATTGTTGGTCAAATTCGGATTTATAGGAAAGAAAACTTTGCTTGGAAAAACCGTCATGCGTGGAACCAATCGGCTGATATTTTTGCTGCTCGCCGCGACCCTTGGACTCGCGGCCTGCACCCCTGCCCGGGTCACCAAAAACATTAACGATCCGTTTGAGCTGGATAATCGCGAAACCCACGAGGCCAACAAGCGGCTGGATCGCACGTTACTAAAACCTGTGTCGCATCTTTACGGCAAGGCCACGTCCAATTCCATGTCGGATGGTGTTGACAATTTCGCCTCGAATCTGGCGCTGCCCGGCATGATTGTGAACGATCTTTTGCAACTAAACCTGCCCGACGCCACGTCCAACACCTTTCGCTTCGCGCTGAACACGACATTTGGGCTTGGTGGGTTGTTTGATGTTGCCGGCAAGAACAAAATACCCGAAAAATCGACCGATTTTGGCGAGACACTCTATACTTGGGGCGTGCCCGAGGGCCGCTATCTGGAGCTTCCCATCACAGGGCCAAGCACCGAACGGGCGACAGCGGGCATGATCGTTGACACCTTCCTTGACCCGATAAATCGGCTGGTCCCCGCGCCACAAAAATATGTGGCCACGGCGGCATATGTTATGAAAAAGGTCGGAGAACGCGATAAATTCGGGGCGATGGTTGAGTCGATTCTATATGACAGCGCTGACAGTTACGCACAGGCGCGTCTGATGTATTTGCAAGCGCGCCGCCACAAACTAACTGGCGGCATAAGCCTTGACCAGCTGGAGGATCCCTATGCCAACTAGATCAAACCCGCCTAAACACCTCGCGCGACACCTATCTCGGCGCACAGCCCTGCTCGCACCGATGGCCGCATTGGCTGCGGCTGGATTGCCCAACTTCGCATTCGCGCTGACCGACGCGCAAGCGGTCGACCTGATCGGGCGCGTGGTTGCCGACATCAACAGCATCATCAATTCCGGCAAGTCAGAGGCGGCGATGATCCGTGATTTCGAAGCTCTGTTTAACCGCTATGCCGACGTGCCGATCATCGCCAGAATCGCGCTCGGCGTACCTTGGCGCACCGCTTCCAGCAGCCAGCGCTCTCGCTATGTTTCTGCGTTTCGTGGCTATATCTCGCGCAAATACGGCAAGCGGTTTCGCGAGTTCATTGGCGGCACAATCACAGTTACTGGCTCCAGAAAAGTCAAAAGCGGTTACCTCGTTTCGTCGATCGCCAGCCTCAAAGGCAGCGCGCCGTTCGCGCTGGATTGGCAGGTTTCCGACAAGAGCGGCAAGGACAAAATGTTCAACCTCTATATCGAGGGCATCAGCCTGTTGGCGACCGAGCGCACCGAAGTTGCCGCCATGCTCGATCAACAGCGCGGCGACATCAACGCGCTGATCGCGGCCATCAAGGCAGCCGGATAACCCCAAAACCCGACCGTTTCGGCCCTATTGCGTCCGCCCGAAAATCGCGCCCAAAACGTCTTCTATAATGGTGCGCGCCGAATCTTTTCGCCGCTTCTTACCTTTAAGCGCAACCTTGGGGCTGGCCTCCAGCACCGGATCGATCATCGGCAAGGGCCGCGCTGGCGTACCCTTGGTCACCACCAGCATGGTTTCTTTCCAGATTTGTGCTGGCAGCCCACTTCCGGTCACGCCAGTCAGCTTGGAGTTATCGTCATAACCCATCCAGACGCCCGCCACATAATTGGCGGTGTAACCGATAAACCACGCATCTCGCGCGCCTTGGGTGGTGCCGGTCTTGGCCCCGATTTGCCGATCCGGCAATTGTGCGCGCCGTCCGCTGCCGATCAGACTAACCTGGTTCATCATATAGACCAGCTGGCGCGCCGAATTCTCGGTGATCACCCGCTCGCCCAGCCCACCGGATTTGACCATAAGTGGCGTTTTATCACCCTGCAACGAGATATCAATCAGCCCGTAAGGCGCGACACTGGTGCCGCCGTTCAAAATCCCCGCATAAGCCCCGGTCATCTCCAGCACCGTGGATTCGCTTGCCCCGAGCGCCAGTGCCGGGCCCTGCGCCAGCTTGCCGCGCAGGCCGAACCCGTTTGCCACAGCCCGCACCGCATCGCGCCCGATATCCTCGCTGACCCGCACGGCAACCGTGTTGAGCGAATAGGCCAGCCCCCTGGTGATCGTCACCGGCCCCATAAACTTGCCAGAATAATTCTTGGGCGACCAAGGCCCCGAGCCGGGAATATCAATGGTGATCGGCGCATCCTCGACCACGGTATCAAACCTGTAGCCCAAATCCAGCGCCGCGCCGTAAACGAACGGCTTGAAAGACGAACCGGTTTGCCTGAGCGCTTGCGTTGCGCGATTGAACTGTCCGGCCACATCCAGCGCGCGCCCACCAACCATTGCACGCACCGCCCCGTCGGCAGACATCACCACCATCGCGGCCTGCGCCTTGGAGCCTTTGGAGACCTTATTCTTGAACACATCCGCAAAAGCGGCTTCGGCAGCCTTTTGTATCTTCGGGTCAAACGTGGTCTTGATAATCACGTCCTCGGTGGTGGCTTTGGTCAGAAACGACGGCGCGGTTGCCATTACCCAATCGGCAAAATACCCCCCCGCACGCGCTTGGGCCGCCAGCGACAGCTTGGCCGGATTGGCGCGCGCATAGTCGGCCTCGGCCTTGGTCAAATAGCCCTGCGCCTCCATCAAGCCAATGATCACCCGCGCGCGGTCATTGGCGCGTTTCAAATTTCGCGTTGGCGCATAATAAGACGGGGCGACCAGCAACCCGGCCAACAGCGCGCTTTCGGCAGGGGTGACCTCGGTTGCCGACTTGCCAAAGTAGCGTCGGCTCGCAGCCTCGAACCCTTGTGAACCTGCCCCCAGAAATGCCCGATTCATATAGATCATCAGGATTTGGTCTTTGGTATATTTCAGCTCCATCGCCAGCGCATAAGGCACTTCGTTCAGCTTGCGCCACAGGGTCGCCTGACGACACTCCGCCTCATATTGCCGTTCGGTCTGGCCAGAGTTTGGATCATAGCGCTTGCCAAGACAGACAATTTTCGCGACCTGCTGGGTCAAGGTTGAGCCACCATGACCCTGCAATGGTCCGCGCCCGTCGCGCAGGTTGATCACTATAGCACTGGCAATCCCGCGCGGACTGATGCCGAAATGCTGATAAAACCGCTTATCCTCGGTCGCGACCACCGCGTCCACTAGATAGGGCGAAATGTCTTTTATGCGCAATATCCCGCCAAATTGCTCGCCGCGCCACGCAAATACTTTGTTATAGCGATCCAGCATGGTGACAGAGCCGCGCGCGCGCCCGTCAACCTGCTCGGATGCAGGAGGCAGGCCGGTATAATAATACCCCGTGGCCGCCGCCAGAACCAATATGCCGACAATGGTTCCACGCAAAAACACCCACCAAAACAGGCGAAACACCGACCGGACCAGCCACAGAACCAGCGCGACAAACAAATTTCTCGGCGGCCGTTTCTTTTTCGCCTTACCCGCGGCTTTGGGCCTTGGCGTGCGACTGGATTTCGCCTCCGATTTGGGATCAGATTTCTTGGCGGCTTTCTTTCGTGTCTTTTTCCCCGCAGAGCTCCCCACCGACGAAAAGTCTCGGCGAGGGGCCGTCAATATGGGCTTGGAATCGCCAGGTTTACGCATGAATTACTGCCTGTATTGCTGTGTTTTGATCGAGATTACCCGTTTTGACGCCAGAAGGGGAGGCTGCGCAACCGGAATGTTCGACTCAACGCCGCCTAGTTTTTAGGCGATAGCGGAAATTTGTGCGTTTTTTGTGCGCTTTGCAGCCCAAACCAGCAGTTTTCCGCCCGCCTTGCCTGTACTCACAACCTGCTTGCCTGCTTTTGAAGCACATCTTTGACAACAACTTTGGTTGAAAACCGGGTTACGAGGAAAAAGGAAACCGATGTGAACCTAATAATTGCCACGATCAAACCCTTCAAACTGGACGAGGTGCGCGAGGCGCTGACGGCACTCGGTGTCGGCGGAATGATGGTGGCCGAGATCAAAGGGTTTGGCGCACAATCGGGCCATACCGAGATTTATCGCGGGGCCGAATACGCCGTGAATTTCGTTCCCAAGGTCAAGATCGAGCTGGTTGTCGCCAGTTCCATGACCGACCAGATCGTCGAGACCATCCAGTCCACCGCCAGAACCGACAAGATCGGTGATGGCAAAATATTCGTGCTGGACGTTCAGCAAGCGGTCCGCGTTCGGACCGGCGAGACCGGCGAAGACGCGCTTTAATCCCCCAAAAAGGACCGAAAAAATGCACATAAAATTCATCCGCCCCGCCACTCTGGCACTGGCAACTCTCGCGCCAGCCACCCTGTGGGCGCAGGAAACCACCGCCACCATGGACAAGGGCGACACCGCGTGGATGCTGGTCTCGACCTTGCTGGTTCTGTTCATGATCCTGCCGGGCTTGGGCCTGTTTTACGGCGGCTTGGTGCGCTCTAAAAATATGCTGTCGGTCTTGATGCAATGCACCATGATCACCGCCGTTGTGGTGGTGGCTTGGGTCGGCTGGGGCTATTCCTTCGCATTTGGCGGCGGCTCCAGCCCGTTCTGGGGCGGCACTGCCAAGCTGTTTTTGGCAGGCGTCAACATGAACTCGATGGTCGCAACCTTCACCGAAGGGGTCGTGATCCCCGAATATATTTTCATCGCTTTCCAGATGACATTCGCCGCCATCACCCCGGCGCTGATCGTCGGCGCATTTGCCGAGCGGATCAAATTCTCCGCCCTGATGGTGTTCGTTTTGTTATGGATCACGCTGGTCTATTTCCCCATCGCCCACATGGTTTGGGATCCCGCAGGCTTTCTTTTCAACCTCGGAGCACTCGATTTCGCAGGCGGCACGGTCGTCCACATCAACGCAGGCGTAACCGCCTTAGTCGGCGCAATGGTGCTTGGCCCAAGGATCGGCCTTGGCCGCGATATGATGGCGCCGCACTCCATGACCTTGGCACTGGTCGGCGCGGCAATCCTGTGGGTCGGCTGGTTCGGCTTTAACGCGGGCTCCAACCTCGAGGCCAACGGCGGGGCAGCACTGGCGATGATCAACACCTTCACCGCAACCGCAGGGGCGATCCTGACATGGGCCGTGATCGAGGGGATCACCCGCGGCAAATCCTCGCTACTGGGAGCCGCCTCCGGCATGGTCGCCGGTCTGGTCGCCGTAACACCGGCCGCAGGAACCGTCGGCCCCGTCGGAGCAATCGCTTTGGGAGCAATCGCCTCGGCAGGCTGTTACATCTTCGTTGGCCCGCTCAAAAACAAGTTTGGCTATGACGACAGCCTCGACGTTTTCGGCATCCACGGCATCGGCGGCATCATCGGCGCGGTCGGCACCGGCATCTTCACCGCGCCATTTCTTGGCGGCACCGGCGGCGAGGATTACTCCCTCAGCAGCCAAGTCCTGATCCAGATCGAGGCCGTTGGCATCACCATCCTGTGGGCCGGCACCATCAGCTTCATCCTATTCAAAGCGATCGACATGCTGATGGGTCTGCGCGTCAGCGAAGAGGACGAACGCGTCGGCCTTGACCAATCAGCCCACGGCGAAAGCGCTTACCACTTTTAGGCGGGGGTCTAAAACCTAGGGTCAAAACCAACACCTCCGGGATATCTCGGGGGTGTTTTCCGTTTGGCCCAAATATCCTCGCCGAAGGCCATAAACCCTTGCCGAACATCAACCAAAAGACGCCCTAACCCGGCGGCCAATCGCTGAAACCAACAACAATCCCAGTGCGGCAACCACGATGCTCGGCCCGGTCGGCGTGTCAAACTGAAACGAAGCAAACAGCCCGAGCAACGCCGCAGCCCCCCCACTCATCGCCGCAAAAACCGCCATTCGCTCCGGCGTGCGCGCGCCCAATCGACCAGTAGCCGCAGGGATAATCAGCAGCGCCGTGATCAACAAAGCCCCGACAACCTTGATCGCCACCGCCACCAAAACAGCCAGCGCCAGCGTGAAATAAATACTCTCACGCGCCGGGTTCTGCCCATGCGCAATCGCCATCTCCCGATCAAGCGACGAGACCAGCAATGCGCGCCACCGCCAAACCACCAGCCCGACCGACAGCGCTCCACCGGCCCAGATCAGCGCCACATCCTGCCAACTCACCGACAGAATATCGCCGATCAAATACCGCATCAGATCCGCAGCCGAGCCATTGCCCAACCCGACTGCCACCAGCCCAAGTGCCAGCGCCGAATGCGCCGACACCCCCAGCAACGTGTCGGTGTGATGCACGCGCCCCTGAGCCGTCAGCACCACCCAGGAAATCCCCAGCGCCATGACCAGCACTCCGAAAAACACCGGCAAATCCAGCGCCAGCGCTAAGGCCACACCCAACAGCGAAGCATGCGAAATCGTGTCGCCAAAATAGACCATCCGCCGCCACAAAACCACGCATCCGATTGGGCCGGCTGCTAGGGCAACACCAAGTGCTGCCAACGTCACAATCAGGAAAAATTCATCCATCTTGCTCAACCCCTGCATGCGAATGATCATGCTCGTGCCGATATAGCGCCAGCGCCCCCTCAGTTCCAAGCCCGAACAAACGCCGATATTCCGGCGCCTCGGACACCACACTCGGCGTGCCCTCACAACAGATATGCCCGTTCAGACACAGCACCCGATCAGACGCGCTCATCACCACATGAAGGTCGTGACTGACCATCAAAACCGCGCACCCAAACTCGTGACGAACCTCGTCAATCAGCCGATAAAACCCGGCGACGGCAGGCTGATCCAACCCCTGCGAGGCCTCGTCCAGCACCAGCAGATCGGGCTGACCGATCAGCGCATGACCCAGCAATACCCGTTGAAGCTGCCCACCCGAAAGCTCGGAAAGTTGCCGCTCAACCAGCCGCTCGATCCCGACCCGCTTTTCGATCTCCTTATAGGCGCGCGCTGTGCCGTCCCTCAGACGCAAAAATCGCCCAACCGTGATCGGAAAAGCCGCATCAAGCGACAATTTTTGCGGCACATAGCCAATCTTAAGGCCGATTTTACGCGCCACTGTGCCAGAACTTGGCACCAGCGCCCCGATCAAACACTTCAAAAGCGAGGACTTGCCCGAACCGTTGGGACCAACAATCGTGACAATCTCACTGGGTCGAATTTCCATATCCACATCATGCAAAACCTGCACCCCGTCAAAACTCAGCCTAACGCCGGAAAGGTTAACCAATGGCCTACTCATAGCCCCGCTCCACCTTGGCAGGCAGGGCAGCGACCAATCAGTTCGACCACGCGCGACTGCACCTCAAAACCAAGCGCTGCGGCACATTTCTCAATGCTCCCCTCTACCTCCTTAAGCGAGGTTTCGGCGACTTGACGACATTGCGTACAGATCAAAAACATTGGCTCATGCCCCCGGCCCTCCGCCGATCCCTGATGGCAGCACGCCGCGAACGCGTTGAGCTTTTCAAGCCGGTGGACCAACCCGCTTTGGACCAAAAACTCCAACGCCCGATAGACGACCGGCGGCTGCCGCCCCATACCATCCATGTCCAATATTGCCAAAATATCGTATGCTCCCAACGCCTTATGCGACTCCAGCAGGATTTCCAGCACACGCGCCCTCACTGGCGTCAGGCGCAATCCCTGCGTCTGACATAATGCACGCGCCTCATCCATTCCGCCTTTCAGACAGCGGCGATGATTGTGTTTCTCAAAGATGTTCGTGGCAGGTTGAACAGGCATCCAGCATTTCCATATTGTTATCTTATAACATATCACTTATAGCCACCCGAAACCGGCAATTGCAAGAGGTGCGACAATGGAAAAGTTTAACTATCTGAGAAAATTTTACCTCGTCCTCGTCACCGCATTTGGCTTGGCTTATAGCTTGGCGGCACAGGCGAAAACCCTTAACGTCGTGACTGATATCGCCCCCGTTCAGGCAATCGTTTCGGGTCTGATCTCACCCCAAAGCACGTCCATACAACTGGTGTCAACCGCCATTTCCTCCCATGATTTCGCGCTCAAACCCTCGCAAATCCGCGCGGTTCAGCAGGCCGACCTGATCATATGGCTCGGCCCAATCGCCACCCCCGGTCTGGCCCGCCTGATGGCGCAACCCGCAATCGCGGCCAAAGCCATCACCCTAAATGAGCTGCCAAAAACCCACCTGTTAAAAGAGCTAAAGCCGGGGCTTTTTAACCCGGCAATCCCCAGAAAAACCCGCGATCCGCACAGTTGGCTTGACCCGGACAATGCCGTTTACTGGAGCCAAGAGATCGCGCGTGCTCTGACGCGACTTGACCCCAAACATAGCGCCGCCTACCTCGCATCGGCGCAGGCTCAGTCCGAGAAAATCAACAACCAAAAAGCCGAAATCAACGTAATATTTGGTACAGCAGATCTCCTGCCATATGTCCAATTTCACGAGGCATTTCAATACTTTGAAGAAGAATTCAACCTGCACCCAATGGGTGCCGCCACCACCTCTGACCCACGTGCGACCAGTCTTGGCGTCACCACCGAGTTGCGCGCTGAGTTGCAAAAAACCACACGCTCCTGCCTGCTGGTTCGCGACCAAAGACAAGCGGATCAGGCCGCCCCGTTTCGCCAGATTTCCGGTGTGAAACTCGGTTTTGTCGATCCGCTCGGTGCCGATATCGGTAAGGTCAATTTCTCCTACACGTCGCTGCTGGCCAAGATTTCCACAGGCTTTCTGGCCTGCCTCACCACCAAGCCCTGACCCAAAGAACGCCTCAATGTCGATAGGCAACCATGGTCAAAAGATCATACGCCGCCACCTGCTCGTCGTCCTGATTATAAAGGGTCACGCTCCAGCGCACCTCGCCATATTCGTCGGTGCGCCGGGTCTTGCGACTGGCCGTCAAACGCACGCGAATCGCGTCGCCAGGGCTGACCGGTTTTTGAAAACTCAGCCCCTCAAGCCCGGTATTGGCCAGCACGGGGCCGGATTCTGGCGACACAAACAGGCCAGCGGCAAAGCTTAACAACAAATACCCATGCGCCACGCGACCGGGGAAAAACGGGTTCGCGGCGGCTGCTGCCTCGTCCATATGGGCGTAAAATGTATCGCCGGTGAAATGGGCGAAATGCTCAATATCCTCAAGCGTCACCACACGCGATTTGGTTAACAGGGTTTCGCCAATCTCGATCTCGTCAAAGCAGCGGCGAAACGGATGCGAGGGCGTTGGAATTTCGCGCGCACCCTGAACCCAAGTCCGCGAGATTTCCGACAGAATATCGGCACTCCCCTGCACGGCTGTTCGTTGCATGAAATGAAGAACACCCCGAATGCCGCCTTGTTCCTCGCCACCCCCAGCACGACCCGGACCACCATGAACCATATGCGGCAGCGGCGCGCCATGTCCGGTGCTCTCATTCATCGAATCGCGGTTATTGAAATAGAGCCGCCCATGCCAAGCCGCTACGGCGAGCGTGAATTTACGCGCAATTACAGGGTCATAGGTAATCACAGACCCAACTAGCGAGCCCCCTCCCCGGTTCATCAGCGCCGCCCCATGCTCAAGATCACGGTACCCGATCAGGGTTGCGACCGGGCCGAATGCCTCGACATCATGCACATTCTGCGCCGCATCAGGGTCATCACATCGCAGCAATATCGGAGGCAGAAACGCGCCAACTTTCGCGTCCGCTCCTGTCACCTCAAACCGATCAAGATCGCCGGAAATTACTTCGCATTCTGTTCTCAGCAGCGCGATTTTCTCGCGCACATCGGATCGCTGCGCCAAACTCGCCAGCGCACCCATAGTGGTTTCGCGCTCCGAAGGCGCACCGATATTAACCATGTTCAGAGCAGCCGAGATCGCATCGCCAACGGCTTTGATCAGCGTTTCAGGCACGATAATGCGTCGGATTGCCGTGCATTTCTGCCCGGCCTTCACCGTCATCTCGCTCACAACCTCCTTAACGAACAGATCAAACTCAGGCGCATCGACACTCACATCCTCGCCCAGAATGGAGGCATTGAGGCTGTCTTGCTCGGCCGTGAATCTCACCCCGTTTTGCAAAATCCCCGGCCGCGCGCGCAGCTTCAACGCGGTCGTCGCCGAGCCGGTAAACGACACAACATCTTGCGGGCCAAGCCGATCCAGCAAGTCACCCGTCCCCCCGACCACAAGCTGAAAAGAGCCGCGCGGGAATATCCCCGAGGCATCCATCAGCTGCATGGCCGCCGCCGTCAAATAGGCGCCATCAGTTGCCGGTTTCACAATCACCGGCACCCCTGCCAGCAGGCTGGGTGCGAGCTTTTCAAGCATCCCCCAGACCGGGAAATTAAAGGCGTTGATCTCCACCGAAACCCCCAGCAGCGGGGTGCAGATATGTTGCCCCAAAAAGCTGCCGCCGCGCGAAAGCTGCTCCACATCCCCATCCAGATAGACATGCCCATCAGGCATTTCGCGCCGCCCTTTGGAGGCCATAACCAGCATAGTGCCGATCCCGCCATCAATGTCGATTTTACTGTCAGCAAGGGTCGCACCGGTCATGAAAGACAGGGGGTAAAGCGCGTCCTTTCGCGCCGATAAATATAGCGCCAGCGCCTTCAATGCGCGCGCGCGATCATGAAATGTCATCTCGCGCAGGGCGGGGCCGCCGACCTTGGTGGCGAACTCGATCATCGCCTGAAAATCCAAGCTGCCAGAGCCAGCATAGCCAATACTCTCCCCCGTTACCGCGTCGCGAACCTCGCGAAGATTTCCGCTGGGGCTGTGCCACGATCCATAGGCGAAGCTATCCATTTTTGCGCGCGTCATCCGCACTCCTTCGGGTGGAAATTGTCCGAAACACTATTGACCAACCGGTCGGTTTATGCAAATATTTTCCCAGATAAAAGGAAGAAAATGCCCCGAATTTCTCCCAAAGCCCGCGCCGAGCGTTGCCGCGAAGCCATGCATATCAATGATCGCGCCTCCAAATGGTTTGAGATGTCGATCGACGAGATCGCGCCCGGTCAGGCCTCGGCCTCGATGGAGGTGCAGCCCCACCACCTCAACGGTCACGATATCTGCCACGGCGGGGTCATTTTCACGCTGGCCGACACTACCTTTGCCTATGCCTGCAACAGCTACAATCAGACCGTGGTTGCCCAACACAACACCATCAGTTTCATCGCCCCCGCGCGGCTCGGCGAGCGGCTTTACGCCCGCGCGACCGAGACCAGCAAGGCAGGGCGCAACGGCATTTACGATGTGATCGTGACTGGCGAGAACGGTCGCGAGATCGCGGCGTTTCGCGGCTGCTCGCGCGTCATTCAGGGCCAGCATTTTGATGAGAAGGAACCTTAATTCATGACCCAGGCCTATCTTTGCGAGGGGCTGCGCACGCCCATCGGCCGCTATGCGGGCGGACTGAGCGCCGTGCGTCCCGACGACATGCTGGCGCATGTATTGCGCCAGGTTTTGGCGCTGGTGCCCACCTTCGATCAGACCGCAATCGACGATATTTTGATCGGAAACGCCAATGGCGCGGGCGAGGACAATCGCAATGTGGCGCGCATGGCGGCCCTGCTCGCGGGCCTGCCCGACAGCGTTCCGGGGGCGTCGATCAACCGGCTTTGCGGCTCGGGTCTGAACGCGGTCGGCATGGCGGCGCAGGCGATAAAATCGGGTGACGCCGATATTATTTTCGCGGGCGGGGTTGAGAGCATGAGCCGCGCACCCTTTGTCACCGCCAAGTCGGAGACCGCATTTTCGCGCGCACCTCAGACCTTTGATACCACCATTGGCTGGCGATTTATCAACCCCGCGATGAAGAGCAAATACGGCGTAGATTCCATGCCCGAAACTGCCGAAAACGTCGCCACCGAGTTTGCCATCTCGCGCGCCGATCAAGACGCCTTCGCCCGCCGCTCGCAAGAGCGCGCAGCGGCAGCAATTGCCTCCGGACGGCTGGCGCAAGAGATCACGCCGGTGCCAATTCCCCAACGCAAAGGCCCACCGCTGCTCTTTGATACCGACGAGCATCCCCGCCTGACCAGCTTGGAAAAACTCGCCACTCTGCCCACGCCATTTCGCCAAGACGGCACGGTCACCGCAGGCAATGCCTCGGGCGTCAATGACGGGGCGGCGGCGCTGATCATCGCCAGCGAGGCGGCGGTGAAACGCCATGGCCTGACCCCAAAAGCGCGCATCACCGGCATGACCAACGCCGGGGTTGCCCCGCGTATCATGGGCATGGGACCGGCCCCCGCCAGCCAAAAACTGCTGGCTCGTATGGGCCTCGCGATCCACGATATCGACATCATTGAGCTAAACGAGGCCTTTGCCGCCCAAAGTCTCGCGGTGCTGCGCCAGCTCGGCCTGCCTGACGATGCGGCGCATGTGAACCCCAACGGCGGCGCAATCGCACTTGGCCATCCGCTCGGCATGTCGGGCGCGCGACTTGCCCTGACGGCGGCGATCGAACTGGTCAATCGGGGCGGCAAACGCGCGCTTTGCACCATGTGCATCGGGGTTGGTCAAGGCGTCGCACTGATGCTCGAACAGGTCTAACGAGGCGCACCGATGCAAGATTTGACCCCAAGTCGCGACAGCCTCGACCCGATAGAAATCGCCTCACGCGACGAAATCTCGGCGCTGCAATTGTCGCGCATGAAGACCTCCCTGCACCACGCCTACGACAACGTCCCCCATTACCAAGCCGCGTTTGAAGGCGCAGACGTCCACCCGGACGATCTGAAATCCCTGTCTGATCTCGCGCGTTTTCCCTTCACCGTCAAACAGGATTTGCGCGACAATTACCCGTTCGGAATGTTCGCCGTGCCGCGCACCGAGATCGCGCGCGTCCATGCCTCAAGTGGCACCACCGGCCAGCCGACCGTGGTTGGTTACACCAAATCCGACCTCGAAATCTGGGCCAACGTGGTCGCGCGCTCCCTGCGTGCGTCGGGCTTGAAGGCGGGGGATGTGCTGCACAACGCCTATGGCTATGGTCTGTTCACCGGCGGGCTTGGCATCCATGCGGGGGCCGAAAAGCTGGGTCTGATGCAGGTGCCGGTGTCAGGTGGTATGACCCAGCGACAGGTGCGCCTGATCGAGGATTTTCGCGCCGACGGCATCACCGTCACCCCGTCTTATATGCTGTCAATTCTCGACGAATACCGCGCGCAAGGCTTTGACCCGCGCCAAAGCCCTCTTAAGGTCGGGGTGTTCGGGGCGGAGCCATGGACCAACGCCATGCGCGCCGAGGTCGAAGACGCGTTTGATATGCATGCCGTTGATATCTATGGCCTTTCCGAAGTTATCGGGCCGGGCGTTGCCAATGAATGTGTCGAGACCAAGGACGGTTTGCACATTTGGGAGGACCACTTTTACCCCGAGATCGTTGACCCGACGACTGGCGAGCCGCTGGAAGACTGCGAATTTGGCGAGCTGGTTTTTACCTCGTTGACCAAAGAAGCCTTCCCGATCATCCGCTATCGCACCCGCGATCTGACCCGGCTTTTGCCCGGCACCGCGCGCTCGATGCGGCGGATGGAAAAGGTCACCGGACGCAGCGACGACATGATCATTCTGCGCGGCGTTAACGTTTTCCCGACCCAAATCGAGGAGCAATTGCTGACCATCGACACTCTCGCGCCGCATTTTCAGATCGAGCTGATCCGCAAGGGCCGCATGGATCACATGATCATCCATGTAGAGCCGACTTTGGCCGCCGCCAGCGAAATTGAGCGCCAAGCCTCCGCCAAACAGCTTGGCGCACGGATAAAATCCACCGTCGGCATCAGCACCGAAGTGCGCGCGAGTGAGCCGGGCAAAGTCGCCAGATCCCAAGGCAAAGCCGTGCGCGTCGTTGATAATCGGCCCAAGTCCTGATGGCCCGTACCATCGCCAAAGACCATGAGGAAAAGCGCCTCGCCATCCTGAAAAACGCCGCGCAATTTTTCGCCCATAACGGGTTTGACCGCTCGTCCATGAGCCAACTCGCCATCGCCTGTGGTGTTTCTAAGGCATTGATATACCACTATTATAATAGTAAAGACGCGTTGCTATTTGACATTGTCAACACTCACCTGACAGCCCTGCTCAAGACCCTGCAAAAGGTCGATCAGTCCGGCCTGGACAAGTCACAAAACCTGCGCCAGACCGTCCACGCCATTCTTGACGCCTACCGGGATGCGGATGCCGAGCATCAAGTCCAGACCGAGGCCATGACCGCCCTGCCCGAGCGCGAGCGCGCCTTTCTGGCGGATTTGCAACGCCAAATCGTTGCCATAGTCGCCGATGCTCTGCGCGCCGTCACCCCCGAAATTTACGCCAAAAAACCCGAAAGCCTGCGCCCCGTCACCATGTCTCTGTTTGGGATGCTCAACTGGTTTTACATGTGGCATCGCCCCGGCAAAGGCCTGAGCCGCGCGCAATATGGCGATCTGGTTTCCGATCTGATCCTGCGCGGTGTAAACGGGCTGGACGCCGACTGATCAAATCTTGCGCGCACCAACCCCCAGCGTGTCATTCATCCAACCAATGGAAAACTGCCCGGTAAAACACGCCTCGATCAGCCCGGAAAGCTGGCCGCTCTTCTTCAGCCCTGCGGCCAGATTATGGGCCCCATCCTTCAGAACGATGTTCTCGATATTTGGCTGCGCGGGAAAGCGTTTCCAGTGTTTACGATCGGGCCAGGAGTTGCTGGAAAACAGGTAATATTGGGTTTTGGCGTTGAATTGATCGGCAAGGCTCGGAATTTTGAACTCCTTGATATGCACCCGATGATTGCGCCAACGATGCTCGGACCACAGCACCCGAGCGGATACGCTGAACTGCGGAACAAAGGCTACCACCGTGTCGATTTCGAGCAGATTGCTCATGACCACACCGAGAAATCCGCCCATGCTGTTGCCAATCGCAAAAATTTTTCGCCCGGCTACGAAGGGTCGCAACGCTGCTACAATCTCATCAAAATCAAGAGCGTTCCCCCAAGAGCGGGCCAGGTCAGAGATGAAGATAACGTTATCAAACCCACGTCCGGCACCAAAAAATTCGGGCGTTTGCACGTCGAGCCCTCCCATCGCGTGGCCGATGCCAGTGAACGATAGCAGCACGGTGTTCTGCCAGTCCGAGGCCGATTCATACGCCTCAATCCCGCACGTTTCAGTTTCAAGAATCGGTTCCATAGCGGTATGTTGCCGCCTTTTCCCGCAAATGCAACGCCAATCATGCGCAAAAAAGGGCCTGTGACAACAGTTGCGCCCCCGCCAGTTTCGGCTATCCTGCCCGCCATGATCAGGCCCTATCCTGACCCCGCAAAGGACATGCACGGTGAGCAAAACGATTTTCATTCTGAACGGCCCAAATCTTAACCTTTTAGGCCAGCGCGAGCCTGAGGTTTACGGCCATAAAACCCTCAGCGACATCGAAAGTGCCTGTGACAAGCTGGGGCAAACGCTTGGTCTTGGCATCAAGCTGTTTCAGTCAAATCACGAGGGCGAAATCGTTGAGCATATCCACATGGCCCGCGATCAAGCCGCCGGGATCATCATAAATCCCGCCGCTTTCACCCACACATCTGTGGCCATTTTGGACGCGCTCAATACGTTCGATGCGCCAGTGATCGAGGTACATATCTCCAATATCTACAAGCGCGAGCCCTTCCGCCACCACTCCTACATCTCCGGTCGCGCCGATGCGGTGATCTCCGGTTGCGGAACCGACGGTTACACGCTCGCGCTGCGGCATATCGCGACGCTTGTCAGCTAGGGTCGCGGTCAAAACATGGAAGAAATCTCGCTCCAAACCATCCGCATGGCACAGAAAACCATCGGCAATATCGCGATCAACACGCCCCTGATCCCGTCGCCCTTTTTCAGCCAACTCGGCGGCGTCGAGGTTTTGTTAAAGCTTGAAACCATGCAACCAATCGGCGCGTTCAAGCTGCGCGGAGCCGCCAATGCCATCCTCAATCTACCACGCGACGTGACCGGCGTCACCTGTTGCTCAACGGGAAATCACGGACGCGGCGTTGCCTTCGCGGCGCGCGCATCGGGGATCAAAGCGGTAATCTGTATGTCCAAACTCGTGCCTCAAACCAAGGTTGACGGTATCCGCGCACTTGGAGCCGAGGTGAGAATTATCGGTCAAAATCAAGATGATGCCCAAGATGAGGTCGACCGACTGGTCCGCGATCAGGGCCTTCACGACCTGTCCCCATTTGACGACCCCCATGTGATTTCCGGCCAAGGCACCATCGCGCTTGAACTGCTCAAAACCCGGCCGGACCTTGAAACCTTGCTGGTGCCGCTGTCCGGCGGCGGGCTTGCTGGCGGTATCGCGGTGGCGGCCAAATCAATCAAACCATCGATCCGAATTATCGGCATCACCATGGATCAAGGTGCGGCTATGCACGCCTCTATTCGCGCGGGCCATCCCGCCTCCGTCACCGAGGTCGGCTCGCTCGCCGACAGCCTAGGTGGCGGTATCATGGACAACAATACCTACACGCTCGACCTCTGCACGCGGCTGCTCGACGACACGCTTTTAGTCAGCGAAGAACAGATTTATCACGCCATGCAGACCCTGTTTTATGAGGAGCGTCTGGTAGCCGAGGGGGCCTCCTGCGTCGGGTTGGCCGCCTTGCAAAGCGGCAAAATCGACCACCTTCGCGGTCCCGTCGCGGTGATCGTAACCGGGCGTAATGTTGACACGACCATGTTCGCCAACATTATCAACGGCCAAAATCTGACGCTTGGCGACACGCATATCGCGGGCCGTACATACAAGCGCCGCTAAGCGCCCCACCCCAAAGATTTTTCCTTTGCAACCCCGCCCATGATCGCTAACTTGGTCGCTTCAACAGCCCTCTGGGACAGCTCCGATGAAACACCTGACACGCACCGAATTCGTTAACCGTTTTGGCAGAGTTTATGAACATTCACGCTGGATTGCAGAGAAATGCTTTGATCAGAACGGCCATATTACCTGCCAAATACCCTCTGATCTGGCCGGCCCATTTTCGCTGCTGATTGAGGCGGCAGGGCCAGAGCCTCAGCTCATTTTACTGCGCGCCCACCCTGATCTGGCCGGAAAACTCGCCCAAAGCGGAACCCTGACCCATGAGAGCACATCAGAGCAGGCCGGAGCCGGTCTCGACCATTGCACCCCCGCCGAATTCACCGAATTCACCGATCTCAACACCAAATATCGCGAAAAATTTGCCTTTCCGTTCATTCTGGCTGTCAAAGGGCGTAACCGCCGCGAGATCCTTGAGAATTTTCGCGCCCGTCTACCCAATGACATGGCAACCGAGTTTCGCGAGGCCCTCAATCAGGTGCACCAGATCGCGCGCCTGCGGCTTGTCGCCTTGGACTGACGCCCGCCAAACCTAAATCTTATTCCACATAAAACGCGTCAGAAAATCCAGCGTTTTGCGCCTGCGTCAATGCCTGCGCCAGTTTGGTTTGATCCTGAAACGGCCCCAAAAGCACGACGGCATAGCTCCGGCCTTTGCGCTTATAAGGCCGCGAATTGGTTGGCATACCACCAGCGCTGAACTTGGCCAAAGTCCGCTTGGCATTGGCCGGAACCCCGAAAGTCGCCACCTGAACAAAGCGGCTCACAGCAACCACGGCGGGTTTCGCTTTCGCACCCGTCACCGTCGTTTTCGCGGCAATAATCTGATCGCTCGCAGCCGAGACATCCTGAATTTTCGTCATGTTGACCGGCGAAGCCTCGTCTCTCAAAAGCCGCTTTTTAGGCTCCCCCGCATTGGCCGCAATCGCCCCATAAGACTTGGTCGAGGCGGCGACATACGGGTAAACGATCTGCGGAAGTTGCGCCGTCATATCGCGCCCGGTGGTCACGTCGATCAAGCGGCGCGGCATGGTCTGGGTCCACAACAAATCCATCGCGGCGCGCCCCTCAGGCGTTCCAAATCCGCGGCGCGAAGCGATCATATCATCGCCGAGCAGGCTTTTATAACCCACCGGCAAAACCGGTGCCGTCCGTGTCACCTGAGCCGAGGCCACGCCGTTGCGGCCAAGACGCCCATTGAAAAAATCGCCTGGATGCTCGGCTTGCGGGCCGCGCCGGATCGAAACCGTCCGCGCTCCTCGCCGGGGTTTGGACGCGGCCACCGCTACTGGCGCAGGGCTCACCGCAACCACCTTCGGAGCCTGCGCACGTACCACCTGCCGGGTAAGAACCGGCTGTGCGACTGCAGTTTTCTTGCTGGTGTTACCCTGAAACCAGCTAAAACGCTTCTTGCTTATCTTGGGCGGGTTACCCGGTATCAATGTGGCGATTTTCGTGGCCTTGGGGGTCGCAGCGACCGACTTGGTCGCGCCGGCACCCAGCGTCGGTTTCTGCCCACAAACGATCTGACGGTTACGCTGAACCCGCGGCACCCAGGTCACTTTTCCCGCGTAACCTGAGCGAATATAAGCACAGCCTCCGCTGTCTACATATTGCTGCCCCTTGAAGCTAAGCGGAGGGATTTCGGCAGGTCCATCAGAGCTTCGCAGTGTTTTCGCCTCGGCGGCAACGGCGATGGATGCAATCGCCAAACTCGCAATTATTAAGCCCGATACCCGCATTTCCACCCCCTATAGCTGTCTGGGAGTGTGCCTAATCGTGAAGGTTTAGTAAAGGGCAAGACGCAGGATTTTTAGCCTATTTAGTGCCAAACATGCGATCACCCGCATCCCCTAGCCCCGGAAGGATATAACCAACCTCGTTCAGCTTCTCATCCACAGCCGCCGTTACTATCGGCACATCGGGGTGCGCCACTTTCATGCGCGCGATACCTTCGGGGGCCGCAAGCAGGCATAAAAACCGGATATCGGTGGCCCCGGCCTTCTTCAGCAAGTCAATCGCCGCTACCGAGGAATTGCCCGTGGCCAGCATCGGATCAACCGCGATTACCCGCCGATTTTCAAGGCCAACCGGTACTTTGAAATAATACTGGACCGGCATCAAAGTCTTCTCATCTCGGTAAAGCCCGACAAAGCCGACCCGCGCCGACGGGATCAGTTCCAACACCCCGTCAAGCAGGCCATTGCCCGCCCGCAAAATTGACACCAGCGCCAGTTTTTTGCCTTTCAGGGTCGGCGCATCCATCTCCACCAGCGGGGTTTGGATGGTCTTGGTAGTCATCGGCAAATCGCGGGTGACCTCATAGGCCAGCAGCATCGAAATCTCGCGCAGCAACTGTCGAAACACCGCCGTGGACGTGCCCTTTTCGCGCATCAAAGTTAGCTTGTGTTGCACAAGCGGATGGTCAACAACTTTCAGATGGTCTTGCATGATATCCCCCAGATCAGCGCCAGTTTGCGCACGGGTTTTTTCCTAGCGCAAACCGCCCCACGTTCCAACCTGCTAAATCGAAAAACATCCGAAAGTCAGCGCAGAAAACTCTGCCCAAACCGCCCAAACGGCACGCCGAGCCGCGCCGCAGCGCTCGCGCCGATATCAGCGAAAGCGCATTGACCAATTTCGCCAACACCCCCTCCAGCCACCACCACCGGCACCCGTTCGCGCGTATGATCAGTGCCGCGCCAAGTGGGATCGTTGCCGTGATCGGCGGTGAAGATCAGCAAATCACCCGCGCGCATCCCGGCCAGCAATTCGGGCACGCGCAGATCAAACCACTCCAGCGCGCGGGCGTAACCCGCCACGTCTCTTTGATGGCCATAAAGCGTGTCAAACTCGACAAAATTGCTAAACACAAACGCCCCATCCTCGGCCTCTCGCGTCAGGGCCACCAGCCGATCAAAAAGCGAGGTATCCCCCTTGCCTTTATAGGCGTCATCAATGCCTCGACCAGAGAATATATCGTTGATTTTACCCACGGAATAGACCTTCCGTCCGGCTTTTTGCGCGTAATCGCACAGGGTATCTGAGGGAGGCGAAATCGCGAAATCCCGCCGGTTCGCGGTCCGTTGATAACCGCTTTTCTCGTCGCCCAAAAACGGGCGCGCAATCACCCGGCCTACCTTCATCGCATGCAAACTCGGAGCCAGCGCGCGGCACAGATCAAGCAACCGCTCCAGCCCGAAATGCTCCTCATGGACAGCGATCTGAAACACGCTATCGGCTGAGGTGTAACAGATCGGCCAGCCCGACCGGATATGCTCGGCCGCATGTTTGTCAATAATCGGAATGCCCGAGGCATGACAATCGCCCAAAATGCCTGAAACCCCCGCCAGCGCACAAACCTGCGCAACTATTTCGGCGGGAAAGGCGGGCGTGGTCTCCGGGAAATAATGCCAATCCCACGGCACCGGAACCCCGGTCATTTCCCAGTGACCCGAGGGCGTATCCTTGCCCAACGACACCTCGTTTGCACAGCCCCAAAGGCCATTTGGCACCACCTCCAACCCCGGCGTTTCAATGCCGCTGGCGGCACGAATCGCAGCCCCTAGCCCCAATCGGTCAAGATTTGGCACCCGTAAAACCCCCAAGCGCCCGTCATTGGCGCGCCCCTCAGCACAGGCCTCGATAATATGGCCAAGCGTGTTGGAGCCTTGATCGCCAAAATCAGCCGCATCCAAAGCCCCGCCACAACCAACCGAGTCCAAAACCGTCAGAAAAACCCGCGCCATTAATCAATCCTTTTCCGTATGAGGATATTTTCGGTCGGCACATCTTCAGAGATCGTAACCGCCTTCAAAACCGCCGCGCCAGCTTGTTTCAACCTGACCTTATCCGCTGCATGAACCACCGCAATCGGTTCACCCTCGCTGACATGCAAGCCCAACCCGGCAATCTGGTCGATCCCGACCGAGTGATCAAGCACGTCTTCCTGTTTTTGCCGCCCACCGCCAAGGCCGACCACAGCCATGCCGAGCAATTTTGCGTCAATTGCTGCGATAAATCCCGTGCGCGGAGCCAACACCTCGTCAACCACCAGCGCGCGGGGCAGATATTTTGAAGCTTGATCCACGAAATCCATCGGCCCGCCAAGCGCCGCCACCATCTGTGCAAATTTTTCCGCCGCCGCCCCGCTTTGCAACACCGCCGCGACCATCTCGCGACCTTCGGCGGCGCGCTCGCACAATCCGCCCACCTCCAACAACACCCCGCCAAGTGCTACGCACACATCCCAAAGTCGGCCATCCATCGCATCGCCGCGCAAAAACGCCACCGCGTTGGCCACCTCCAGCGCGTTGCCAGCGACACTCGCCAGCGGCTCGTTCATGTCGGTGACCAGCGCCACAGTTTTGCACCCCGCACCGTTGGCCACGCTAACCAACGCGCGCGCCAACTCCTCGGCCTCGTCCTGCTTGGCCAAAAACGCGCCCGAGCCGCATTTCACGTCCAGAACCAGCCCTTCCAGCCCCGCTGCCAGCTTTTTGGACAGGATCGACGCAGTAATCAGATCGACGCTTTCAACCGTCGCCGTCACGTCGCGCACCGCGTAAAGCCGCTTGTCTGCAGGGGCGATATCACCGCTGGCCCCGACAATTACACAGCCGACCCGGGCGACAACCTCGCGCATTTTATCGATTGAAACTTCGCTCATATAGCCGGGAATCGCGTCGAGTTTATCGAGCGTGCCGCCCGTGTGACCAAGACCCCGACCCGAAATCATCGGCACATAAGCGCCACAAGCCGCCAGTGCTGGCGCAAGGATCAGCGACACATTATCGCCAATGCCGCCGGTGGAATGTTTGTCCAAAACCGGGCCGGGCAAGTCCCAGACCTGCACATCGCCACTGTCGCGAATGGCCAAGGTCAACGCCACACGCTCGTCATCAAACATGCCGTTGAGCAGCACCGCCATCGCAAACGCGCCCGCCTGCGCATCGCTGACTTCGCCATTGGCCAGCCCGTTTGCAAACCAGATAATCTGGTCACGGCTAAGCCGCGCACCATCCCGTTTCTGCGCAATAATCCTGCGCGCATCCATTTCAGCCATCACCCATATTCGTGTCCATATGCGCGGTTGAAAACGCGCCGGGCAGCAACTCGCCCAACGTCATGCGCGCCTGCTCTGCGTCAAGTCCCGCCAGCACCACGACTACGTTCGAGCCGCCAAATTCCGCCAATTTCTGGCGGCATCCACCGCAGGGCGTGATCGGCTCGGGGCTGTCGGCGACCACCAAAACTTCGGCAATCTCGCGCTCGCCTGCCGCAACCATGGCAGCGATTGCCCCAGCCTCGGCGCAGGTGCCTTCGGGATAGGCCACATTTTCCACGTTGCAACCGACAAAAACCGCGCCAGAAGCAGTTTTTATCGCCGCTCCGACCTTAAAGTTTGAATAAGGCGCATGCGCCTTGGCGCGCACCGCCCGCGCGGCCTCAAACATGTTCATAAGATGCTCTCCCATATAATCGTCTGCACGACTCTGATCCCGGAGAAACTGATTTGCAACCCTGACGCCCGTTAACCCGACGGTCCTGTCGCGTCACAGTTTTGCCGCCGCGCGTTCAGACGACTGCACGCACGCCACGCCATCGCCTCGGTCAGCCCGACGAAGATCGCCTGATAACCACCGCGTCTGGAAACCACTTTGCGCAAGGCCCCGTCAAGCGAGCTGAAATCCTGCAACGCCGTGCGCAACAACAGCTTTTCAGCCTCGTTACGGGTATTAAAGGACCCAAGACTGATCGCCCATTGCCGCCCCCCCGAGGTCGAAACGCGGGTTACAACCGTCAAACCATCGGCGCGAGGCGCGGGCCTCGTATCGGCGAACACAACCGGCGCCTCAGGCTTGGCGCTTGAGGCAATGATGGCATTATTAATCTCTGCCTCCTGCCCCGCAGTTCGCGCCGCCATGCGTACGACGCGCGGTCTTGGCCGCAGACTTTTCTTGACTGCCGTGACCACGACAACCCTTTTGGCCCCGCCATAATTGGGGCCGTAATTAGGCAAGGCAGGCTTTATAGTCGCCACCACACTGGGCGCGCGCTTAAAGCCAAGATCCAGCAGCTTGGCCATCTTCTTGTTGCGCGCCGCAGTTGACCGTGCGCCGAAAACCGCCGCAATAATCCGTTTATTGCCCCGACGCGCAGAGGCCACAAGGTTGAACCCGGCCGCCACGGTATAGCCGGTCTTGATACCATCGGCCCCCTTATAGGCCGCCAGAAACTTGCGGTTGGTGCTGCGAACTTCGCGTCCGGCGACATTGGTCTTTTTACGCGAGAAAATGTTAAAATATTGTGGATAATCGAAAAATAAATGTCGCCCCAGCGTGGTCATGTCGCGCGCGGTCGATAAATGCCCGGCCTCGGTCAGCCCATGAGCGTTCTTGAACGTGCTTCTCGTCATGCCCAGCGCCTTGGCCGTCCTGTTCATACGCCGCGCAAATGCCGCCTCGCTGCCGCTGACCGCCTCGCCCAACGCCGTTGCCGCATCATTGGCCGATTTGATTGCGGCCGCGCGAATAAGATTGCGCACAGTAATTTTTTGCCCTGCCCTGAGACCCAGCTTTGACGGAGGCTCAGCCGCCGCGCGCTTAGAGACCAAAACCTTGGTATCCAGCGTGATTTCGCCGTTTTTGATTGCCTCAAACGTCACATAAAGCGTCATCATCTTGGTTAACGAAGCCGGATAAAGCCGCGTGTCGGCGTTGCGCGAATAAAGCACCTCGCCCGTGCGCACATCAATCACCATCGACGCCGCAGGGGCCGCGAAAGCCCCGCCGCCTGACCATACGATCACTAAAGCGAGGAAAACCCCGCTTATCACTTTTCTGAACACCGGTTGCTCCGCCGACTATACTGCCTCTGACACCGATTATTCGGGGCCCTTTATTATTACCTGGACGCTAGCATGTGATTGTGTACAAAAAAAGACCCATTTTTGAAAGGCTTGGCATATTTGGAACAAACACCCGGTCAGCTTCGGCCCGGCGCGCGCGCCGTCGGCGACTCTACGGCATAAATATTAATCTTTTGTTCACATTTTCATATCAATATCGCGACAATGCAGCATTTCACTTTTCGGTCGCGCTCACCTATATTAAGGACCTGCAAGTCGCGCGATTCTGGAGAGCAGGGTGAAACCGTTGGGTATAAAAGCAATGGCGAACAAGGATGATGATGGCGATGCAGCCATCGTCACCAAAACCCGTTCCAAAACCGAGCGTCCGCCGCTTTACAAGATTTTGCTGCTGAATGACGACTTCACGCCGATGGAGTTCGTCGTTTACGTTTTGGAAAGGTTCTTTGGTATATCCCATGATCAGGCGATCGACATTATGATGACCGTTCACAAAAAGGGGCTGGCGGTTGGGTTGTGGGTGTCTTTTCCTTTGAAATCGCCGAGACCAAGGTCGCCCAAGTGATGGAGCTGGCGCGCCGAAACCAGCATCCGCTGCAATGCACGATGGAGAAAGAATAAGGCGCGCGCCTTGTTCACATCATGGCCATGTCCCGTCTTGAAACCGTTTTTGACCTCCCCGAGCTTGCCCCGACACAGGGTGAAAACATCGCCGTTCTTCGCGCCCGCAGCGACGTCACTTACCGCATGTTTGACAAGGATCACCTGTCGCTCGCCAACAGCTTTCGCCCGACCTTTGATCGCCTGAGCGCTCAGGGTTTTGATGTTTCTGACCAAATCGAAGGCTCGTTTCCACGGGTTCTGGTTCATATCACCCGCTCCAAGATCGAAACCTTGGGCCTGATTGCGCGAGGCTTTGAAATCTGCGCGCCGGGTGGCCTTGTGGTGGTGGATGGGGCCAAAACCGACGGCATCGATTCGGCGCTGAAGCAGTGCAAGTCATTGGGGTTCGAAGTTGGTGCGCTGGCAAAATCCCACGGCAAGACCTTTTGGATGCGGCGCCCACCCATATTCCCCGAAACGCTGGACGCTTGGCGCTCCGGCCTTCAGATAAGCCAGAACAAAGACGGTTTTTGGACCGCGCCAGGGATGTTTTCACCCGGCAAGACCGATCCGGGTTCTGCCCTTTTGGCCACACATTTCGGCCCACGCCTCAAGGGGCAGATCGCCGATCTCGGGGCGGGTTGGGGCTGGCTAAGCATGCAGGCTTTTGCGCATGCCGACCCAACGGGCATTGATCTTTACGAGGCCGAAAACACCGCTCTCGCCGCTGCTCTCGCCAATATCTCCGACGAGCGTGCCACCTTCATCTGGTCCGACGTTCAAGCCCTGACGACCGATCAGCGTTATGACGCGGTGATTTGTAATCCACCCTTCCATCAGGGCCGCGCCGCCGAGCCGGCGATTGGTGTGGATTTCATTAACAAAGCCGCCGATATCCTGAAACCAAACGGTCGCCTCTGGATGGTCGCCAACCGGCAACTGCCATATGAGCACAGCCTTGAGCAGTGTTTTGGTCACTGCAAAACGCTGGAGCAAACGCCGCATTTCAAGGTGTTTCTGGCCGAAAAACCCCGCAGCGCGCCTTTTCGAGCGCGCCAACTCTCCGCAACTCACTCTCGTTAGCCAACGTGCAAAGAGGAAAATATGTCCTATTCCATTGCCGGAAAAACCGCCATCGTCACCGGAGCTGCCAACGGCGTTGGCCTCGCCATTGCCCGCCATTTTGTTAACCAAGGTGCTTGCGTCATGTTCGCCGATATGGACGAGACCAAACTTGCCACCGAAGTTGACGCCGTGAAAACAGAGGACCGTCGCGCGCGCTATTTCGCCGGAGATTTGCGCCAGCGCCTGACGCTCGCCAACCTGCTCTCGGCAACCATCGACGCCTTTGATCGTGTTGATATACTGGTAAATGCGAGCCGTCAGGTGCTGCGCTCGGACCCGCTCAACCCGGATGAGGATGCGTTTGAGGCGCTGATCGAGCAAAACCTCACCACCAGCTTGCGCCTGACGCAGGTGGTGGCCAAACGGCTGATAAAACAGGCCGAGGACGAGGGATCGAAAGACGGCAATATTGGCTCAATCGTTAATATCACGTCGATTGCCGCAACACGGGCGCACCCGCAATTGCTGGCCTACTCAATCAGCGCGGCAGCGCTTGACCAGATGACCCGCTCCATGGCGGTCGCGCTCGCGGCCAACCGAATTCGCGTCAACGCGGTGGCGTTCGGCTCGGTGATGAGCGCGAGCTTGCGTTTCGCGCTCAAAGAACATCCCGACCTGCGCGGCATCGTTTCGGACGCAACGCCGCTTGGGCGTATCGGCGAAGCCAACGAGGTCGCCGAAGCGGTGCAATACCTCGCAAGCGAAAGTTCGAGCTTCGTCACCGGCCAAATATTAACCGTTGACGGAGGCCGAACCCTGATCGACCCCGTGGTCACCGCCGCGCATTAGGGCTGCTCGTCTTTTTCGTCCTCGTCATCCTCATCCGCATCACCCTTGGGCAAATTGAACAGACTTTCGGCGTCAACCAGCTTGGTTTCGCTCTCTGGCTCGTCATCGGTGCTGAGTGAAAACGTCTCAAGACCGGACATGCTGGCCGGTACTTTCGGCGCATCCTCCAGCCCCAGCGACTGCACCGTTGATACCAGCTTGCGCCGTTCGTCATCAGAGATCACGCCGCCCTCTTTGGCCTTCTTGGCAGCGGCTTTGCCCACAGCCGCGTCCAGCTCAAGCTGTTTGCACATGCCCAGCGCCACCGGATCGACAGGTTGTTAATATTCCAGTGGGTGCGCTCGCGAATCGCCTGAATGGTCGGCTTGGTCGTGCCCACCAATTTGGAGATTTGGCTGTCGGCCAGCTCTGGATGAAACTTCACCAGCCAAGCAATCGCGCTCGGGCGATCCTGACGTTTGGAGAGCGGGGTATAGCGCGGCCCCTTGCGTTTCAGCTCGCCCTCGGCAGCAGGGTTATATTTCAGCTTCAGCTTGAGGCGGGGGTTTTTCTCTGCCGCCTCGATCACCTCTTTATCAAGCTGGGTATTGGCAATCGGATCGAACCCCTTAATGCCAACCGCGACCTCGCCATCGGCAATACCGTTGACCTCCAACTCGTGCAAACCGCAAAAATCGGCGATCTGTTTGAATGTCAGCGTGGTGTTGTCAACCAGCCAAACTGCGGTTGCTTTGGCCATAAGGGGCAGTGCCATGAGAGTTCCTCCGAAATAAGCACATCTTCCCCGTTCAGTGAAACCTGTCTGCGGAAATCCGCGCATGTCAGTTTTCGTGGGGGAATTCTCAGTGTATATAGGACGTATCGCGTCGATTGGAAAGGGGGATTTCATGCTGCGTTTAACTGCCGTGCTCGCGCTGATCCTGCTGTCGATCAGCTACACGCTCGCTGGGGCCAAGCGCGCGGGCGAGTTTAAGTATTACGTCCTGTCGCTGTCGTGGTCACCGAGCTGGTGCGCCCTCAAAGGCGACGCACAATCTGCTGGGCAATGTGCCAAAAACAGCGGCTTTGGCTTCACTCTGCACGGCCTGTGGCCACAATATGCCAAGGGCTGGCCCTCGTTTTGCCAAACCGACGAGCCCGCACCGACGCGCGAATTAACCGCCGGAATGGCCGATATCATGGGCTCGGAAAAACTTGCCGCCCACCAATGGGACAAGCATGGCCGCTGCACAGGACTGTCGGCCAAACAGTATTTCTCCGTCTCGCGCGCCGCTTACGAGCGCGTCAATCGCCCGCACGTGTTTCGCAAACTCCTCAAGCCCCTGACCCTGCCCGCCCCAGTCATCAAGACCGAATTCCTGAAACAAAACCCCGCATTAAAGGCCAACATGCTGGCCGTAACCTGCAAACGCGGTCATTTCCAAGAGGTGCGCATCTGCCTGACCAAAGGGCTTGAGCCAACCGCTTGCGGGGCAGACGTGCTTGCCGATTGCCAACAAGCAGTGGTGTTCCCGCCAATAAGATAGTCATTTCCCGTTTGGCACCGCGCGAGTTTTAAGCTATGGCACCCCATTCCCAACCAAAGATCAGGCCAATGACCCAACACCGCTCCGAACTTCTGATGCCTGCGGGCAACTTGCGAAAACTGAAAATGGCGGTCCTTTACGGGGCCGACGCGGTTTATCTCGGCACGCCGGATATGAGCCTGCGCACCAAATCCCAGTTCTCGCTTGAAGAGGTGGTTGAGGGGGTCAAGTTTTGCCATGCCCACGGCAAACGCGCCTATCTGACCCTCAATATGTTTTCCCACAACAAAGACGTGCCCAAGCTTGACGAGTACATCCAAACCGTGCGCCAGGTTAAGCCCGACGGCCTGATCATCGCCGATCCCGGCGTGTTTCAATTCGTGCGCGATCGCGCCCCCGAACTGCCCCTGCACATCTCGACCCAAAGCAATGTCTCGTCATATCTGTCGGTTGATTTCTGGCAGGCCCAAGGGGCCGATCTGGTGGTTCTGGCGCGCGAAGTTTCGTTCGCCGAGCTGACGGAAATTCGCGAAAAATGCCCTGATATCAAGCTCGAAGCCTTCGTTCACGGCGCCATGTGCATGACCTATTCGGGCCGTTGCCTTTTGTCCAATTTCATGGCCGAGCGCGGTGCCAACCAAGGCAATTGCGCCAATTCCTGTCGCTGGAATTACAACGTCAGAATGCGCCTGAAAGACGGCACCGTACAAGCGCTCGACATCAACGAGAGCAATGCCGACATGTTTGAGTTTCTACTCGAAGAGGGCTGCCGCCCCGGCGAGCTGATGCCGATAGAGGAGGATGGTCGCGGCTCTTACATCCTCAATTCCCGCGATCTTTGCATCATGCCCAAACTCGACCAATATCTGGCGCTCGGCATCGACAGCCTCAAGGTCGAGGGGCGCGGCAAGTCCGAATATTACGTCGCCGTGGTCACCCGCACCTACCGCATGGCCATCGACGACTATTATGCCGATCCCGAAAACTGGGACCCGCGAAAGTATATGGCCGAGCTGGAAACCGTCGGCAATCGCGGCTACACGCTGGCCTTTCACGATGGCCGCCTGAGCAACTATGCCCACGACTACGAGAACACCGCCGCCCTCGCCCAATGGGAATATGCAGGCGTGGTTACGGATGTCACCGACGATGCTTTCCACGTTGAGGTCAAAAACAAGCTCGAGGCAGGCGAGGTGCTGGATTTCATCTCACCAGTCGCTCGCGAGACCATGTTGCTACGTGCCTATCACTTTGAGGATGCGGCCACCGGTGAGCTGAAAAACGTGGTGCAAGGCGGCACGAAAACTACGGTGCGCTTTCCCTTCAGCCTGTTTGACCACGAGGATATCGCCTCGCTCAAGGCCCGTTTCCCGCGCTATTCAGTGCTGCGAAAAGAAAAAGCGCTGAATGACGAGCAATGGAATCGCGTCAAATTCGACAAGCTGGTGCAAGGCTTAGAGACCAAAGGCGCGCGTAACGACGAGGCCTACACGCGCCGCCGCGACGCACTCGCCAAATCCGTCGATGAGGACCAAAACCAACGCCGTTTCAAAACCAATCGCATCGGCAAAGAGGGTTGCTGCGGCAAGGGCTGCAACGGTTGTTTGATCTTCTGGCAAGACGACGCATATGCCCGCGCGCGCGAAGTGCTTCTCAAACGAAAACAAGGCGAACAACTCACCGCCCAAGAGGCCAAAGACCTAAAAGACGCCGCCGAATAGCCCGTTTCTTTATGGCCAAAATATCCCCGCCGGAGGCCCCGCCACCGGCGACAAAAACCGGCTTAAACTACCTTCAAAACCACCTTGCCCACATGAGCAGCACTCTCCAAACGCCGATGCGCCTCAGGTGCCTGAGCCAGATCAAAGGTCGAATCCATCACCGGCGCAATCACCCCCGCGTCCAACAGCGGCCAGACCTTGGCGCGCAACTGCTCGGCAATCGCCGCCTTGGCTAAATCCGACTGAGGCCGCAAGGTTGACCCGGTGATGCTCAGCCGCCGCACCATCACTTGAGCAAAGTTCACCTCGGCCTTGACCCCGCCCAGAAACGCAATCATCACCAGACGGCCATCATCAGCCAATGCCTTGATATTGCGGGGAATATAATCCCCTCCCACCATATCGAGGATCACATCAACCCCGCGACCAGCGGTCGCCTCGCGAACACTCTCGACGAAATCCTGCTCGCGATAATTCACCGCGATCTCGGCTCCAAGCCTCTCGCAAACCGCGCATTTCTCGCTCGATCCCGCCGTGGTAAACACCCGAGCACCCATCGCCCGTGCCAACTGAATCGCCATGGTTCCAATGCCGGAGGAGCCGCCATGTACCAAAAAACTCTCCCCCGCCAGCAATCCGCTGCGCATGAAAACATTCGACCAAACCGTGAAATACGTCTCGCATATGGCCGCCGCGCGGATCATGTCAAAACCCTGCGGCAACCGTAGCGCGTGGTCCTGATCGCACAGGCAAAATTCCGCATATCCGCCTCCCGGCAGCAGGGCACAAACCGCATCGCCAACCGCCCAGCGCGTCACTCCCGAACCGACCGCCGTGACGGTTCCGGCACCTTCTAAACCCGGCAAATCCGAGGCTCCCGCAGGCGGCGCATAGGCCCCCGCGCGTTGGAGCGCGTCAGGTCGGTTCACCCCCGCCGCCTCCATTCTGATCAGGATCTGACCCACGCCCGGCACCGGCACTGGGCGCTCAACCAACGTCAAAACCTCAGGTCCGCCCGGCTTGGAAATTTCAATCGCACGCATGGTCGATGGCACTGTCATAAGCTCGCTCCGCCGCTAGGATTTAGGATGCACATAACCGGGCAAATCGTTCCGCAATCGCGCCTCGGGAGCCTCGATTTTATCAAGCAGTCGCCCCGGTCCGCGCATAAACCCCTGAAACAGCGGGTTCTTCCTTAAACTGCCTTTGAGCTTTTCGAACTGCATCACATTCTCAATCCGCCGATCTAAAAACTGCCACGTTTCCTGATGATCTTCGCTATCATCCCCCAGCCAAAACAGCAGCGTCGAGGAATAAACCCCCGACAAAATCGCCCTTTTGGAATACCAATTCACATCGCGCGAGGTATCTCCAAGGGCGTTCCAAATCTTGTCGCACGTCCCCCAAATCGCCGCCGCGCCGTCGCTGGCATGGGCTGGCATAGCAAAGAAAACCATGCCCCGACGCACAATCTCTTTATCCGCCGCCGCCTCCAGACGAAACCGCACCCCGGCCGCCACCCGCGCGCTATAGCGCATGGCCGCAAGGTCCGCGCCCTCCATCCGCGCCAACATCTCGTCGTCACCGGCCCGATGATAAGCCAGCGCCAGATCGACCACCCCGCGCGGACAAGCCAGCCGCGCCAACTCCGCATCAACCCCCGAATCAGCCAGAGCAGCGTCAAAAGATTGCGCGCTCCAGCCATCAAACGGAACCTGCACCAAAATCGCCTCAAGCAGCCGCTCACGGGCCTCAGCCAAATGATTTTCCTCAGTTTTTTGCGGTTTTTGCGACACGATCGCCTCCTATGGCTGTGCAGGAGTGGACAAGCCCCCGACGCCTTGCTATAGGCCACGTTCCTGCAATTCTTGCAACTCTAGACTTAGAAAGGTGGTGACACCACATGCAGGTATCGGTTCGTGATAATAATGTTGATCAGGCGCTTCGTGCGCTTAAGAAAAAACTGCAACGCGAAGGCGTTTTCCGCGAAATGAAGCTTCGGCAACATTTCGAGAAACCCTCCGTCAAGAAAGCCCGTGAAAAGGCCGAAGCAGTACGCCGTGCGCGCAAGCTGGCTCGTAAAAAAGCTCAGCGCGAAGGCGGACTATAGGCGGCTTACACTGCCAAACCGGCGGTGTTTTGCGACATTTGCCAAACGCGAACCCCCGAGGCTTAGCCCGGGGGTTTTTCGTATGCGCTGCCATAACTTCGAGTAGCCCACTCCGAGAGCATCAGCCCGTCTCGTGCAGATCCTTGCCTTCGTCATTCTGAAAAATCTCGCGCACTTTCACACCCGGAACCTTGTTCAAGGCATTAACCGCGCTGATCGGCCAGATGCTGATCGGGAAATCCTCAAGCCCCGGCACCAGCGCCAGCAGGTTCGAGGTGTTAACCGCACAAAATCCACTGAACGAGGCCCCACGATCAAT
Organism: Alphaproteobacteria bacterium; assembly: GCA_013151335.1. Classification (GTDB taxonomy): domain Bacteria; phylum Pseudomonadota; class Alphaproteobacteria; order Rhodobacterales; family Rhodobacteraceae; genus UBA5972. The sequence continues at coordinate 118,086 of JAADIJ010000092.1, forward strand.
CGCGGCGCGCAGGATTTTTTCGGCCACAGCCGGTGACACTTCAAGCGTTTGCATCACCACACGAAACTTGGCCCGCGCATGATAATCAATGTAATACTGCAACATTTTCGGCGTCATGCCATAAAGCATATCGGCGCGCTCCGGCACGTCCTTATTGTACCAAGTGCCGGCAGGATCATACAAAACCCGCTGGGACGCATTGATCAGCAACGACGAGTGTCCGGCCGAGTTGCTGCCATTTGCGATCACCGTCATCAGCGTGATCGAGGTCGGGCTAGGGTCGCTATAAGCCGCACTCGTCACCCGCTGATCCGAGGCCCATGGCAGTTGTGCCACGCAGCCAGACAGAAATAAAACCGTGAAACCTACTAAAAACAGACGCATCATTAATCCTCACTGTCATATAAACGTTAACAAACAATGCCCCCCGGCCTGCCCAGCTCCCTAATCGTATTCGTAAATCTTATCCGTAATGACCCCCGGCAGCTTGGCGAATGCCTTCATGATCGTCTTGGGAAACGCCGTGCGCGGGATGGTTTCAAAGCCGGGTATTTTGCGCAGAATATTGGTCACACTGATCGAGCACATGGCCTTGGGCACCGCGCCATAATTCTTGGTGGCGTTATAAACCATCTCGGCAATTTCAGGCGTAACGATGACCTTTTGGGTCACCACATGCCACGCTTTGCGGGCGTGAAAGCCGTAGTAGGTTTTCAACACCGCCGGGGTTATGCCGTAAACGAAATCATTGCGTTCCGGAGCAAAACTGCTTTTGAAATTGCCTGCCGGGTCAAAGATCACCCGCTCATGCGCGTTGATCAGCAGCGCCGAGTGCCCACCCGAGCCGTTATTATTGTTGATAACCGTGACCAGCGTGATCGAGGGCGGCTCGTTGTTTGAATAAGAGAATTTTGTAACCGCCTCGTCCGAGGCCCAAATCGACTCCGCACAGGCAGACAAAACCAGCAGCAACATCAGCGGCAATAATTTGATAATTCGCGGCATCAGACCCTCATGAGACAAAACCACCCGCAATATCGGGCTGTCACGAGCGGGCCACGAAATCGTTACCCACGCAAGGTCTAGACCCACGGCGAGTCCGATCTGTTGCGAAATGGGCTCAGAACCAACGTGATTGTGAACGTCAAGACACGAGTAACAGGCGAATAACCCTACTGTTTATGGATGGTTACACGTCCGAGCCGCGCTTAGCTGTTGAAGACCGCCAGAAATATCAACGCACCGATACTGATTCCCGCAACCCAGATGGTGGTCTTGATGAACCCTTGAAACGCGCGCTCATGCGATTGAACATCCATTGATCCGTGCTTATATTCGGCCATTGCCATCTCCCTGATTATTGTTGTCGTGTTTTTATAGCACAGCGCCCGCAAAGTAACTGCGTCGCAGCGTCCTATGCCTCAGAAACGGATGTTGGGCAACATCTAAGCCATCCCTCAGGCGATCTTCCACAGCCACGCGTCATCATCGCGACGGGTTCTCGTAACCGCTCCCAGATGGTAAAGATGATTGAGATGGGCGATGGCCTCCACCAGCGCCAGCCCATATTCACCCTCGCCAATCGGGCGTTTGAACAGGGTGACAAAACACTCCGCCGCCGTGCGCTCCTCGCTCAGAAAGGTTTTCAGCCGCTCCAACCCGTTATGGTGATTTCTGATCAGTTGCACCATGCGCGCAGGCAGGCCGGTAAAGGGCAGCTTGTGGCCCGGCAACACCAGATGTTCCTCGGTTGCAAAATGTGAAAGCCGCTCGCAAGCTTCCAGCCAATCTTCCAGCGGGTCGGCCTCGGGTTCGGTGGCGTAAACGCCGATATTGGGCGAGATCGAGGACAAAATCTGATCGCCCGCCAGCACCAACGGCTCCTCGCGGCACCAAAATGTCGCGTGCTCCGGCGCGTGACCGTTACCCATGCGAATATCCCAATCGCGCCCGCCCATGCGCAGCACTTGCCCCTCTTGCAGCCGCTCAAAGCCCAGCGGCATAGGCGCGACCACGTCGGAAAACAGAAAGGGCCGCTCCTTGAGGCGTTTTTGATAAATCTTGGCGTCCATCCCACCAGAGCGGTAATGCAGCAGCGTCTCCTCTTTTTGCACCTCATGGGCGTCCAGCGTCAGCATCCGCGCAAACAGCCAAGCGGTGCGCGTGGTCAGCAAAGTCGCGCCAAAATCCGATTGCAACCACCCCGCCAAACCCATGTGATCAGGGTGGTGATGGGTGGCAATTACCCGCCGGATCGGCAGCCCTTGCAGCGGCCCCGCCATGATTTTGCGCCAAACTTCGCGGCTGCGGTTTGAGGCAAATCCGGTATCAACCACGCTCCAACCATCGCCGTCGCGCAGCGCAAAACAGTTCACATGATCCAGCCGCATCGGCAGCGGCATCCGAAACCACAAAATGCCATCCGCGACCTCAATCGCCTCGCCCTCGGCAGGCGGGGTTTCAAAGGGAAAACGTATCGGTCTCATGCTCATGTCGCCATCCATTGCTTCAGCTCGCCAGTTGCTCGGGGCTAAGCGCATAAAGATCGGCCTGACCTTCCGTCGCCTCGGCGCAAAGCCCGGCAACCGCGCCCAACTGACGACGAATAAAGAACCGCGCCAGTGCTGCCCTCGCCCGGTCTTGGGCCGGATCATCCTTCGCCACCATCGCCGCTTTCAACAGGAAATGCCCGCCAAGCACCAGCGCAAAAGCGCGCAAATAGGCAACCGAGCCTGCAAACCTGTCATTAAGATCACCTTGCGCCAGCATCCAGTCGGTCGCCGCGCCAACCGCCTCTGCGGCCTCATTCAGCAACGCCGACAGATCGCCATAGGCATCTTGACCGGCATCAGCCGTTGCGCGAATATCCGTCAGCAACGCCTTGGCTGCCACCCCACCATCCATCAGCTTTCGTGCCACCAAATCCATCGACTGGATGCCGTTGGTGCCCTCGTAAATCGCGGTGACCCGTACATCGCGCGAGAACTGCGCCGCTCCGGTTTCCTCGATAAAGCCCATGCCGCCATGGACCTGAACCCCAAGATAGGCGACCTCGTTGCCGGTTTCGGTGCCGAACGCCTTGGCAATCGGCGTTAGAAAAGCCGCTCGAGCCGCCATCTTGGCATCTCCATTAGCCACCGCCAGATCACCGGCAATCGCGGTGGCATAGATGATCGCGCGCGCCGCCGAGGTTTGCGCCTTCATCGTCATCAGCATCCGGCGCACATCCGCATGATCCAAGATCGAGCCAGTGCCATCCTTGATCAACGCCCGTCCTTGCTTGCGCTCGCCCGCAAAAGTTAACGCCTGCTGAAACGCCGCCTCGGCCACGCCAAGCCCCTCGGCCCCGACGCCCAGCCGCGCGTTGTTCATCATGGTAAACATCGTCTTCATACCGGCGTTTTCTTCGCCAACCAGCCAGCCGGTCGCACCGTCAAACTCCATCACCGCCGTGGGCGAGCCGTGAATACCGAGCTTATGCTCCAGCGACACCACTTTCAGGCTGTTGGCTACCCCCGGATTTCCCGCGCTATCGGGCAGAAACTTCGGCACCAAAAACAGCGAGATCCCCTTGGTTCCCGCCGCCGCATCCGGCAATCGCGCCAAAACCAGATGGCAGATATTGGCGGCAAAATTACTGTCTCCCCAGCTGATAAATATCTTCTGACCGCTCACCGAATAGCTGCCATCGCCGTTGGGAGCGGCCTTGGTGCTCAGCGCCCCCACGTCAGAACCCGCCTGCGGTTCGGTTAAATTCATCGTCCCCGACCACTCGCCCGCGATCAGTTTTGGCAGGTAAACCGCCTTCATTTCATCAGAGGCGTGATGGTGTAGCGCCTCTATTTGTCCCTGCGACATCAAAGGGTTAAGTGCCAGTGCCAGACAGGCCCCGCTCATCATCTCGTTCATGGCAACCGACAGGGTTTGCGGCAATCCCATACCACCAAACTCGCTCGGCGCGGCAATGCCGATCCAGCCCCCCTCGGCAATCGCGCGGTACCCTTGGGCAAACCCCGGCGAGGTACGCACCACCCCGTTTTCCAGCCTCGCCCCCTCAAGATCGCCCGCGCGCTGCAACGGAGCCAGCACCTCTTCGCACAACCGCCCCCCCTCGCTAAGGATCGCGTGGCGCATGTCACCACTGGCCTCGGCAAACCGTTCGCTCAAGGCCAAAGCATCCACGCCAAGCACCTGATTGAGCCAAAATTCCACCTCTGAAACCGGGGCTTTATACGCCATTCTCACCTCTCCTTGCCGCAAAGGGCTTTGCAACGGGTCGCAATCAAAGTTAAGTCAACTTGGCCCTGATGTAACCTACATTTTGCGCGCCTGCCTTAACAACTGAAACGTAACGACACTATGACCCCGATCGAGACCCAAACCCTGCACCCCGACAGCGATGGCATCACCCAAGCGGTTGCGATCTGGCGCGCGGGCGGGTTGGTCGTTTTTCCAACCGAGACAGTCTATGGCCTTGGCGCGGATGCCAGCAATGGAGCGGCGGTGGCGCGGATATTTGCTGCCAAGGGTCGCCCCGCTTTCAACCCGTTGATATTGCATGTGGCCGACCTTGAGAGCGCGAGGCGATATGCCGAGTTTAACCCAATGGCGCTCGATCTGGCCCAAGCATTCTGGCCCGGCCCGTTAACGCTGGTATTGCCGCTCAAACCGAACAGCGGCATCTCGTCTTTGGTCGGCGCCGGCTTGCCAACCGTGGCTTTGCGCGTCCCCGCGACCCCACTGGCGGCGCAGATGTTGGCGGCATTTGGCGGGGCCATCGCCGCCCCGTCCGCCAACCTCTCTGGCCAGATCAGCCCCACCACCGCCGCTCATGTGAAGGGCGGGCTTTCGGGCCGGATTGATGCGATTATGGACGCAGGCGCAACCACGGTCGGGCTTGAATCGACCATTCTTGACCCGGCCACCACACCACCGACCCTGCTTAGGCCCGGCGGGCTGCCTGCCGAAATAATCCAGCAGATGATAGGCGCGCCACTCGCCTCTCCCGGTCAGACCATGGCCCCAAACTCGCCGGGCCAATTGGCCAGCCATTACGCCCCGACCGCCCATCTGCGCCTTAACGTGACCGCACCGCAAGCAGGCGCGTTATGGCTGGGGGGATTGCGCAGGAGCCGACGCCAATCTCTCGCCCATCGGCGACATGATCGAAGCCGCCGCAAACCTGTTTTCCCACCTGCACAGCCTTGACGCCCAAGCGAGCAAAACCGGCATAAAAACTATCAACATGGCCCCCGTGCCCCGTCATGGATTGGGGGTTGCAATCAATGACCGGCTCAAACGGGCAGCGGCGGCGCGTTAGTAACGAAATTATCAGGCATCAAATTTGTTTTAAAACCGACAAAGCGCGCGAACGACAAAGCGAACACACCACCTTTTCAACACAGTCCCGCCCGACTGATAGGCCGGGTCGCACCGGACCCCTTGGGAATTGCCAAGCAAATCCTCTTGCGGCGACAGTGGATTGCAAAGTAATCCACGAGAGGCCTTCCCCGTCGCACCAAAGGAGCGCTTTCTGCGCAACGTGGCGCGATGCAACGGGTGCGAAAGTTGTAAGGGATCAATGGGTTGCGGCGTCCTATCATCCATCAATGGCGCAAAAGCGCCACCCCAAGGTTCGCCGCGCCCCTCAGCTTTCATCACTAAAGTAGCGCCATCACCTTGAAAATCAGGCGGTCCCGCCAGACGCCGACAAAAAGCTCGGCGAGATACCAAGTGACGCCAAAGCCGCCCCCCATTTATCCCCGTCGCCCTCATTAAACACCAGATCATGTGTGGCGTCACAGGTCAGCCAGCCATTGGCCTGAAGCTCGCTTTCAAGCTGCCCCGGCCCCCAACCAGCATATCCCAGTGCCAATAAAGCCGCATCAGGCCCGTCACCGTTGGAGATATCCTCTAAAATATCCAAGGTCGCCGTCATGCCAAATTTCTCGTCAACCTTCAGGGTTGAATCAACACTTTCATAATCAGGCGAGTGCAAAACAAAGCCCCGCCCATGCTCTACAGGCCCGCCGAAATGCACGCGGATTTGACCGGCCTCCCTCGCGCGCCGCTTTCAGATCAAGCTGCTCCAGCAGATCATTGAACCTAAGCTCGGGGGCGGGCTTGTTGACAATCAGCCCCATCGCCCCATCCTCGGAATGGGCGCACATATAAATCACCGAGCGCTCAAACCGCACATCGCCCATCGAGGGCATGGCGATGAGCAGTTTTCCGTCCAGATGCTGACTGGCCTCAAGTTTGTTGGCCTCGGGCTTTTTGGCAGAGGTTTTATCGGTTTTTTTCATGCCTCAAAGATGGCCCCTCGCAGGTCCGGTTTCAAGTTTAAATCACCGGCCAAACCGCCGCTTCGCCAAAATGTGAGTATCGCGTGGCCCAAAATGCCTGTAGACCCGACGGATTAGCAAATCCCGAGGCCAAATGACCCGTTTACCACTCTCATTTCTCGCGCTCCTGTTGTCGATCTCAGGGACCAACGTTCAGGCGCAATCTGTGTCGGGCGAACCGGTGCTCGACAACATCGTGCAGATCAAGTTGCTGCCCGGTTGGCGGCAACCATCAGGTGCGCATATGGTCGCCTTGCAAGTCACCCTCGCCCCCGGTTGGAAGACCTATTGGCGGGTTGGCGGCGACACCGGCATTCCGCCGCGCTTTAACTGGCAGGGGTCCAAAAACCTCGCCCAAGTCACCTATCGCTGGCCGCGCCCCGACATCATGTATGTGGATGGGCTAGAGATTATCGGCTATAAACACCAGTTGGTTTTGCCGATCGAGCTTGAGCCGACCCAGCCGGGCGAGGCCATCACGGCAGCCCTTAACCTTGAGATCGGGGTTTGCGCCAAAGTCTGCATTCCGGTGACCGTAGATTTATCGGCGAGCCTGAAACCCTCGGCTACCGAGCCGCGCGCGCTGATTGAACGCGCGCTCGATCAGGTCGAGATTTCAGCGGCCAGTGGCGGGTTGAAATCGGTCGCCTGTACTGTCTCCAAGATCAAGGACGGCTATCAGCTTAACGCCGAGTTCAAACTGCCTACCTCGGAGACCACGCCCGAAGTCGTGGTGTTTGAGTCCACCCTGCAAGATGTGTGGATCGCCCCGGCAACCAGCCAGCGCAACGGCGACAGGTTGACCGCGCAAACCACGCTGATCAGCTATGCAGGCGACGGCTTTGCCTTTGATCCCGCCGATCTGCAAGTGACGGTGATCGGTAAAAAAGCTGCGATTGATATCGGTGGCTGTCCGCTTAAGAAATAGCGTCCAAACTCACCCTCCGCTGCCCAAACCAGAACAGCCCGGCGCTCACCGCTGCCCCGACAAGACAAATCACCATCATCGCTGCCGCGAACAGGCCGTAAGCAAACATGCCGTCCGGCAGCCCCTCAAAGCCGCTCGTCAGGCGCGATAGCGGCCCAAACAGGCGTCCGTTCAGCACATAATAACCAATGCTGGCCTGAAACGCCGCCAGCGAGGCCAGCACCGCGCCCCAAAAAACCAGCCGCTGCGACCAACCCACACGTCCACCCGCCAACATCCGGCGAAACGCCTGAATGCGTCTGGAGATATCGCGCTGCATCGCCAGCAGCGCCGGCACCATCAACAGCACCAATATCAACCCGAACCCAAGCCCATAGCTCAGCGTGATCACCGTTGGTTTCAAAAACTGCGCTTGGCGCGAGGTCTCAAACAGCAAGGGCGCAAGGCCCAGAACCGTGGTCAACGTGGTTAACAGCACCGGCCGCAGCCGATCCGTCACCCCGTCCACAATCGCCTGAATGAAATCCCGATCCTTGGCATATTCATCAATCGTACTGACCAACACGATGGAATCATTGATAATAATCCCCGTCATCCCAATCAGCCCGACCACGGTAAACAGTGACAAAGGCACGTTCCACACCTGATGGCCGTAAATCGTGCCAACCAAGCCAAACGGAATAATCGCCATCACCACCAGCGGTCTGGTCCAGCTGGAAAATATCCACGCCAGCGTGAGGAAAATGCCGATAAGCGCCAGCATAAAGCCCAGCTTGGCATCGGCCATAAACTGGTTTTCCTGCTCTGACAGCCCGGCCATGCGCGAGGCCACGCCGAACTCGCTCTCGATCCGGGGCAGAATATCTTGGCTAAGGATCGCCTTGATCTGCTCGGCGCGTTTGGGATCATCCTCGGAAATATCCCCCGTCACCGACAAAACCCGCAACCCGTCCTCGCGCTTGATCGAGGCAAATCCGGTCTTGCGCGTCACCGTCACAATATCGGCCAGCGGCACATAAGCACCCGTAGGCGTGCGCATCATCGTCGCTTGCAAAAAGTCGGCTTTCATGGCCCCATCCGGCAGCTTGACCACAATATCGGCCGAGCGCACCCCCATAGGAAAGCTCGCCGCCGTGATCCCGTTCAGCCGCTGTCGCAACACACGCCCAAGCCCGTCGATGGTAAAGCCAAGCGCGTGACCTTGGGGGGTCAAATCCAAAATCAACTCGGGCTTGTCATAGGCCAAATCATCCTGCAAGGACAACACTTCGGGTATTTGCCCGAGCGCAGTTTTAAGCGCCTCCGCCGCCGCCTTGAGATCATCAGCCGTGGCCCCGAACAGTTGCACATCAATCGAATCCCCCCCCGGACCAGAGCGCCAGCCATGAAAGTTTAGGGTCTCCAGCGACGGCGGGCGGCGCACCGCTTCTTTGAGGTCTCCGAGGAATTGAAACGAGGAATAGGGGCGCAGATCGGCGTCAATCAGCTCAATAGAGATCGCCCCCAGCAGGTCTTTATCCTTGGTCGCCTCGCCCGAAAGCCCACGACCAGCAGTGCCGCCAATTTCAGCCATCACAAAATCAACCGGATTTCTTCCATATTTTTCAGCGTATTGCCGCCCAAGCGCCTCAGTCGCACGCTGCATCTCGCGCATCATCGCCAAAGTATCGGCGCGCGTGGCCCCCGGCACCATCGCGAAATTGCCGGTGATAGAACCACGCTCGGGCGCGCTGAAAAACCGCCATGTCACGTCGCCGGAGATGAACAGATTTATCTGCGAGACCAGCACCAAAACGATCCCCGCCAGCACCGGATAGCGCAGCCGAATGACCCAAACCATGACCCGGCGAAACACCCGCTCGCGGAACCATGAAAAGCCGATATTGAACACGAAACTCGGATAATCATACCAGTGGCGCTTTTTGATCGCCGCCAAAGCATGGCTCATATGATGGGGCAAAATCACAAAACACTCAACCAAAGACGCCAGCAACACCACGATCACCGTGAACGGAATATCGGCAATCAGCGTGCCGAACCGCCCGCGAATTGCCGTCAGCGCAAAGAACGCAATCACCGTGGTTACGGTCGCGGACACAACCGGCAGGGCCATGCGGCGGGCCGCATTCTCGGCGGCCTCGACCGGCCCCTCGCCCAAACGGCGCGCACGAAAATCCGCGTGCTCGCCGACCACGATGGCATCGTCAACCACGATCCCCAGCGTGATAATCAGCGCAAAAAGCGACACCATATTAATGGTCAGACCGGACACATACATCAACGCAATCGCCGCCGCCATCGACACCGGAATACCGGCGGCAACCCAAAAAGCCGTGCGCGCATTGAGGAACAAAAACAACAGCGCCAACACCAGCCCCAGCCCGAGCGCGCCATTATCCAGCAGGATATTCAGCCGATCGGTAATCGCCTTGGCACGGGTGCGGATAAGTTGAACCTTGACCCCGGCAGGCAGGCTCTGTTCCAACTTCTTGGCCACCTCTGCCACCGTGTTTTGCATCTTGATGGCATCGCCCTGATCCGCGCGATCAATGCGAATAGAAATGGCCGGGTTGTCGCCGACAAAATAGCTGCGCGCCCGTGTCACCCCGCTTACATACACCCGCGCAACATCGCTGACATAAAGCTTGGAGCCATCAGGGTTAGAGCGCAAAACCACCGAGCCAACCGCGTCAGCGCTTTGCTTGGCAATA
>JAADIJ010000087.1 GCA_013151335.1 Alphaproteobacteria bacterium
CCAATGATGAGCGCGACAAGCCGCAAACGGCAGCGTTTTTCACCAGCGATGCAATCTTGGAGACCGCCTGAAAATCGCCCTCCGAGGCCATGGGAAACCCGGCCTCGATCACGTCAACGCCCATATCGTCAAGCAGGGTTGCGATCTCTATTTTCTCGGAAAGCGACATGGTTGCGCCGGGCGATTGCTCGCCATCGCGCAAGGTTGTGTCAAATATCAGGACGCGATCCTGTTCGGATTTATCGGTGTTTGTCATCTGATTTTCTCGTTTGTTCTTAGCTGTTTACTGTCGTTTAAGGCGCGATGTGGTCCCCCCTGAGCGGACGCGCCTCAACCAGGCACGCTCAGAGGTGGCTAAGAATTAGGAGCGCAGGCAGGCAAGCGGCAAAACGGGCCGCTGGCTTGGGGAGGGTATGTGCGCTTTTGTTCATAAGACCGGACTATAGCCAGAAAATCGCGAAGATAAAGGCTCTTTTTCGACGCTCATTCACAGGCGCCCACCCTATTGTCCACCCTATTGCGAAGGCGCCTCGACGAACCGGCCATCGATCCATTTGCCTTGGCGCACTTCACCGCTGGCATATTGCATTTTGCCCTCGCCTTGCCGTTTGCCCATGCTGAAAGAGCCGGTGTAAACGTCGCCATTGGCATAAGTGGCCACCCCGTCGCCATTGATCTCGCCGTCTTTCCACGCGCCCTCATATTTGAAACCGTCCGGCATGATGATCGCGCCTTTTCCCGCCCGTTGACCGAGCGTGAAATTGCCGGTGTAGACCGTGCCATCGGCGTAAGTGGCCGTGCCTTGACCCTCGCGCAGCCCGTCTTTCCACAGGCCCACATATTTATAGCCGTCCTTATAGGTCATGGTGCCCATGCCGTCGTTTTTGGCGTTTTTGAACGCGCCATCATAGACTAAGCCATTGGGATAACGCGCAATTCCTTTGCCCTCGATCACGCCCTTGACCCAAGTGCCTTCATAGGTGGAGCCGTCCGCATAGGTGATCAGGCCGGTGCCATCGGCCAGATCGTTAACAAATCCGCCCTTATAGATCGAGCCGTCTGGATAGGTGACCTGTCCCTGACCCTCGATGCGTCCTTGGGTCCAGTCGCCGTCATAAATATAGCCGTCCTTGCCAGTAAAAAGCCCCTTGCCGTCGCGCTTGTCATTGACGAACCCGCCTTCATATGTGTCGCCATTGGCGTATTTGACGAGGCCGGTTCCGTGGCGTTGGCCGTTGACCAACAGGCCCTCATAGACGTCGCCATTGGCTTGGGTCAGCACGCCAAGCCCGTTGATTTGGCCGTTTTTCCATGCGCCCACATAGCCCAGACCGTCGGGCATTTTCAGCTCGCCTTGCCCCTCGCGCACCCCGTTAACGATGTCGCCAGAATAGATCGCGCCATCAGGATAAGTGATCGTGCCTTTGCCGTTTTTGATGCCGCCCGACCATGTGCCGACGTATTTATAGCCGTTCGGGCTGGTCATGGTGCCGGTGCCGTCATGGAGCGCGTTTTTGAACTCGCCCTTATAAACCACCCCGTTGGCATAGCGCGCGATGCCTTGCCCAGAGATTTTGCCGTCGACCCAAGAGCCCACATATGTGCCGCCATCGGCGAAGGTGATCTTGCCCTGACCGTCGGGTTTTCCGGCAACGAAATTGCCCTCATAGAGCGAGCCGTTGGGGAATTTTGCGACACCTTTGCCGCGAATTTCACCCTCAAACCACTCGCCAGTATATTCATAGCCGCTTGGCAGGCGGTAGGTGCCGGTGCCGTCCTGTTTGCCGTCCTTGAACGTGCCGACATAAACCCCGCCGGTAGTCTCGTAGGTTTTGGTGATGATTTCGCCCGAGCTTTGGGCGTGCAGGCCGGTTCCGGCTGTGGCAAAAATAGTTGAAAATGCAATCGCGATTGCAAGCGTGTTGCGTGTGGTCAAATCCCTAATCCCAGAGCGATGCTCTGGCCTCCGCCTCGGTTGTTCCGGGTGGTTAATCCCCCGAAGCGAAGTCTAAGCCCTTGTGATTTCTGGGGCAATGTTTTTTCGCACCCGCTGTCTTTCCCTTCGGCGGCGTTCTGCTAAACAGAGGCACAAAACGCCCGGCCATGATCGGGTTGAATATGACGCGGTGGAACAAGGAAACAGGATGGCTGCTAAGTTTCGTCTCACATTGGCCCAGCTCAACCCGACCGTGGGCGATCTGGCTGGAAATATGGCCAAGGCGCATGAGACTTTTTTGATGGCACGCGGCGCCGAGGCGCAAATGCTGTGCCTGCCGGAGATGTTTATTTCCGGCTATCAAACCCAGGATCTTGTTCTCAAACCCGCCTTTTGCGCTGATGCGATGGCGCATATTGATGCGCTGGCCAAGCTGTGCGCCGATGGGCCGAGCGTTGGAATTGGTGGGCCTCTGGCCGAAGATGGCAAGCTTTATAACGCCTATTTCATCCTCAAAAACGGCGAGATCAACAGCGTCGTGCGCAAACATCATCTGCCAAACGCCCATGTTTTTGATGAGCGGCGACTGTTTGACGAGGGTCCGATCTCTGGCCCTTATAATGTCGCTGGCGTGCGTATTGGCACCCCCATTTGCGAGGATGCGTGGTTTGAGGATGTGTGCGAAGCGCTCCAAGAATCGGGTGCAGAGATCATCATGGTGCCAAATGGGTCGCCCTATGCGCGCGAAAAACTCGAGCGTCGCGTTCACCTGATGGTCGAGCGCGTGATCGAGACCGGCCTGCCGCTGGTCTATCTCAACATGGTTGGCGGTCAGGACGATCAGGTGTTTGACGGCGGCTCGTTCGTGCTTAATCCCGGCGGTGCGCTGGCGGTTCAAATGCCGATTTTTGATGAAGACGTGGTGCATGTGGATTTTGTCAAGACCGAGCAGGGCTGGCAGGCCGAGGCTGGAAAACTGACCGAATTTCCCGATATTTGGGAGCAGGATTACCGCGTCATGGTCGAGGCGTTGCGCGATTATATGCGCAAAACCGGATTTCAAAAGGTGCTGCTGGGCCTGTCGGGGGGGATTGATTCAGCGCTGGTTGCGGCGATTGCTGTTGACGCGCTTGGCGCTGAGAATGTGCGATGCGTGATGCTGCCATCGGAATACACCTCGCCAAGCTCGCTTACGGATGCGCGACTGGTTGCCGAGGCGCTTGGCTGTCGGCTTGACACGGTGCCAATCGAGGCTGGTCGGGTTGCAATTTCGGCCACGCTCGGTCCTCTATTTGAGGGCTATAAGACTGATATTACAGAGGAAAATATTCAGTCCCGCCTACGCGGTTTGCTGTTGATGGCGATGTCTAACAAGTTCGGCGAGATGCTGTTGACCACCGGCAATAAATCCGAGGTCGCGGTCGGATATGCGACCATCTATGGCGATATGGCCGGCGGTTTTAACCCGATCAAGGACCTCTATAAGATGCGGGTGTTTGAGACATGCCGTTGGCGAAACGCTCATCATCGCGACTGGATGAAGGGGCCAAAAGGGCAAGTGATCGCCCCCGCGATCATCGACAAACCACCCAGTGCCGAGCTGCGCGACAACCAAAAAGACCAAGACAGCCTGCCGCCCTACGAGGTGCTTGACGCCATCCTTGAGCGCCTGATTGACGAGGACCAATCCGTGGCCGAGCTGGTCGCGGCAGGATTTGATCGCGCGGTGGTCAAGCGGGTCGAGCAGCTGATTTACATCTCGGAATATAAGCGCTTCCAATCCGCCCCCGGCCCGCGAACATCAGGAGCGGCGTTCTGGCTCGACCGGCGCTATCCGATTGCCAACGGGTGGCGGGATGAAAGTTGAGGGTGTGAAATAAATCGCTGCCTAATCGCCCTCATACTCACATAAAACATGCACATTCATCCCCAACGTATCAAGCTTTGCATGCCCGCCAAGTGCCGGTAAATCAATGATAAAAGCACAACCAACCACCTCAGCCCCGGCGCGCTCTATCAGAGAGATGCCCGCCGCCGCTGTGCCGCCCGTGGCCAGCAAATCATCAACCACCAAGATCTTTTCACCGGCTTGCAAAACATCGTCATGCATCTCCATCACCGCCTCGCCATATTCCAGCGTGTAGGCCTGCGAGATCGTGCGCCCCGGCAGTTTTCCCTGCTTGCGAATGGGCACGAACCCGACCGAAAGCTGGTGGGCGATGGCACCGCCAAGAATAAATCCGCGTGCCTCTAACCCGACCACCTTGTCGATGCGCTCGCCCGCATAAGGGTGCAAAAGCTCGTCAATGGCGATGCGAAAACCGCGCGGACTGGCGAATAACGTGGTCACATCGCGAAACATGATCCCCGGTTGCGGAAAGTCGGGGATGGTGCGGATGTAATCCTTAACATCGCGTGAGGGGGCCATGAGATAACCTCGCAAGTGGTGAAAATGATTCGCGTTTGAGCGCCGGAGGCAAGTGATAGCGGCAAGTTTCGCCAACCGAAACCGGCATTTGCCAAAATCGGGCTTGTCACAGCGCCGCACTTGGCCAAAACTCGCGACCAACTGCCATAACCGAGGTCTCACAAATTGAAACGCTCCCCCGAAAACCCGCCGCCCGCTGACGCGCAATCGCGTAAAAAGGCCCGTCCGGTCATTTGTTACCCGCTCGATGATTTGCCGCCCCGACCGATGGAGGTTTTTCGTGCTGCCCGTGCCTCATTAACCAAGACGGCAGAGATCACCGCTCTGCCGCGCGAGGCCGCGTGTTTCGAGGTTCCCGCCGGGCATTTCTTCCGCATAAGCTGCATCGATGGCCCGCAAGTGGGCGATCTTAACCTTTGGAGCGCCGATAATCCCGATGAGCGGTTCTATTC
>JAADIJ010000064.1 GCA_013151335.1 Alphaproteobacteria bacterium
AAAATCGACTGTTACGCCGGGCAATTCCAACCCTTTCACCAACTCTCGCAACTCTTGCCTTGCCGCGACATTGGATATGTTCATCTGGCCGATGACGCCGATGTCTTTCAGGTCAAGCAATGTCAGACCGCGCGGAAAAAGTTCACGAAAAATCACCCGCTCACCAAAGCCCGGAGCGACGCGAAAGCCGATGCGTTTGGCCAGGTCGTCCAGAGCATCGCCGACCTTCTTTTTGTTATGCATATTCTGCGCACCGGTCCGGTTTCGCACTACTATCCAATCCACCGGCTTCAGCCCGGCTTTGGAGCGTAACTGTCTGGCGTTCCACACCATTTCCGAATAAACTGACGGCCCGATGATGCGGTTTGTTTCGCCGTCAACATGGGCTAAAAGGTCAAAATCCAGAAAGCTGTCATTCATTGGGGTGACCAATGTGTCTGCCAGCGAATGTGCCACCTGGCTAAGCCGTGTATGGGAACCGGGGCAATCGATCAAAATGAAATCGCTGGTCTTTTCCAGCGCTGCAACGGCCATCGAGAGCCGGTGGTCAAGCCGGTGGTCATAGGGATTTTCTCCGGCAGCAAGGGTTGCGTTATCTACCTGAGGAAGCTCATGGAACTCCGGACTTAATAGCTTGATTTCATGGCGTTTACAAAAGGTGCGTCGATTTTCTAAGTATCGCGAAAAAGTCTTCTGCCGCAAGTCCAGATCAAGTGCCCCGACCCGGTGCCCCAGGCGCGCCAGAGCAGTTGCCACATGCATCGAGACGGTGGATTTCCCGGCCCCGCCTTTTTCGTTTCCGACGACGATAATATGCGCCAATGGCCTGCCCCTGTTGTCCGAAATTTGCCCGCCAAACGGCCTTTGTCGGATTATATGGGGTGTTTGGCGGAATAGAAAGTACCAGATGCGCGGCGAATGGTTACTGCACTGCAAGTGGCGATTTTGGGTTTCGGAATTGTATCGGAAAACCATCGGAATTGCGTCGGACGGTATTTTGTCGGGAAGGCGGGGCTAAGACTGCGCGGGGGGCAGGCGGCCAGAACCGAGCCCGATCCGACCGGCATACAAAGCGGGCAGCGGTGTTGCGGTTGATTGCATCAATCCAGCAGGTTTTTCAACTTGTCCCAGATGGGTCAAAGTTGCTCATGCTCGCACAGCCCTTTACAGGCATCGGGTCAGTGAAGATTGCTGTCCTCAATGCCCGGTTTGCGCCCGAAGTGGTCCTTGCTATTGGTTATGAGTTTTGCGAGATTCCGCGAGCGCAGTGTATGCCCGTGTGAGTGGTGAGGTAGGGAAGGTGGCAAAACACGAAGATGTACCACTGGTTGCAAAGCAACTTGCCCGGTTTGAGCCTGGATTTCTTCCCAAAACTGTTTTTGAGGCCGTTGCCCGGCTTGTTGTCACGCCAACCTTTGTGCTGATTCCGCTTTTCAAGCGCGATAACAAAACACGCGTGTATCTCACTCGGCGCGACACCAATGATAATCACTATGCAGGTCTGCTACATCCGCCGGGAAAGATCATGTTGGCTTCCGACAAGAGTTTGCACGCAATATTCAAAAGGCTGATTGCCTCTGAATTAACCGAAATAGAGGGTATTTCCGCGCCCAGATTTGTGAAGCCTGTCTATGACCAGATTGCGCGCGGCCGGGAGATTTCTTTGGTGCATTTTTCGACTATACGTGATCCTGGCGACGGGGTTGCCACCTTTGATTGTGCAACTCTTCCAGATGACATAATTTTGACCGACATCCCGCGCATTCAATGTGCCGTTCAGGCGTTTGAGCAAAATCCAAAGTCTTAATTTTTGGCCGACGTGAACCACCGTTTTGTCTGCATTGCAGCCACCTGTTCCCCCCCAAAAGAAAACGCCGCCCCATTTCCAGAGCGGCATCCGATTTTTCTGCGAAGAATCGAGGTTTCTTAGAAACCCGAGGCCTTGGTATTTTTCTTGAACTTAGGCCCGAGGTTCTAGCGCGACAGCCCGCGCAGGATCATGTCCAGCCCGGCATCAAATTTCGCATCTGCGTCGCGGCTGCTTAGCTGGTCTGTGTAGCGTGACAATGCCTCAAGGTTGGTCGCCATGCGGGGTGCCTCGGCCAATCCGCGTCGGGCGTCCGCGGCGCGGGTCAGGTCAAACCGGATCGAGCCGAGGGTGAAAATGAAGGTTACGTCATAGGCGGCAAACGCGGCGTTGCCGGAATGACCGGCCGTTTCCAGCACCTCAAACAGCTGATTTGTTGCCTGGATGATCTCGGGTGTTGGCATGGCGCGCTTTGCGAATACTTCGGCAGCGCCGGGATGGCGTTGCAGGATTTGCCTGAAATTGCCCCATATGGATTTGACCTGCTGGCGCCAATCGCCGCTTGGGTCCGGCTGCGCCATGCCTTGCAGGGCTTTGCGAAACGCAAGCTCTTCCAGCCCTTGCACCGAGTCAACGTGCCGGTAGATGGCCATCGGCGTCACTTTGCACAGCCGTGCGACACCGCGCACCGTCAGCGCGTCGAGCCCGTTTTCATCCGCAATGCTAAGACATGCGGACATCACAGTGTCCGTTGAAAGGTTCGCGGGTCTGCCGCGTTTTGGCTGTTGAGTGCGGGCCATCGGTTTCTTGCTTGCATTAATATACATCGTATAGTATACAGTGTATATCAAATCAAATCAAAGGACAACGACTTATGTTAAAAACCCAGGGAATATTCGCAATCTGTGTGGGGGCTGCCGTAACTTTCGCAGCCCCCGCGCAGTCAGGGCAGAACCAACAAGGAGACACTGTTATGAGTGAAACCCGCCGGATAGTAACGGGCACTGTTGACGGAAAATCGGTTTTTGCGGTTGACGACAAGGTTGCGCCCACCACCATTGCGCTGGCACCGGGCGCTGGCTTTACCCGTGTCTATGGCACCGAAACGCTGCAAATTCCGGTGACCGGAACCGCGGTTAGTATCACACCGTACTATCCCCCTGTGGGCGGCGTAACGGTGACTGTTGTGACCCTTCCGCCTGACCCGAAGGCACCGCCGCCGGCCGATTTTGACCCGACACCGTTTATGGCGGAAGCACAGGAAAAACTTCCCGGTCTGCTCGAGCTGATGGAGCCAGACGGAATGCACGTCACGCCAACCGTGGATGTGATCACGATCATTTCCGGTCGCATCGTGCTTGAGCTGGACGATGGCGCCAAACGGGAACTGTCTGCGGGCGACGTTGTGGTTCAGAACGGCACCCGTCGTGGCTGGCGCAACCCGTTTGATGAGCCGGTGGTGATGCATGTGGTGTCTGTTGGGGTTGAGGCGGGGACGTAACTATCTGGCACGACGCCGTTGCTTTGCACAACAAACGCCGCCCCTTTGCTGGAGCGACGTTTCTTCTTTTGCTGAAGGTTCCGGTACTTCAAAAAACCAAGACTTTCGCACTATTTCCTGAACTTGGAAACCCGACCGCCGGTTTCCAAGCGCGGGCTTCCGGGCATTCGGCGTTGCCCGCTGCCTTCGCACAAACTCGTCGCCTTGCGCCCAGTCTTGATCCGGCAAGAAATCGACGACCAATCGAGCAAGGCTGTCACGGGGCGAGTTGGCCGGGAAGATTGCATGAAATTCAAACGGACGAAATCTGATAGTGGCCAAAACCTGATTCAGTCTGCCCTTGCGGATGCCCGTGGCGACCAATTGAGTAGTATCCGGAAATATGCCGTGGCCGTTATACGCAAATCGCAGTGCCATCGCGCAATTGCCAGCAACTTTGGAATTGACATTGGGCCGTCCGAGTACGAAAAAAAGACGCCGCCTTCCGTCGAGAGCGCCGTCTTTTTGCCGTGGCGTTGCAAGGACGCACCCATCAAGGGTTTTTGACGGGACGTTAGCCTTCGCGGCGAAACCATTTTGCGTGCTCCTGTTGTTTGTGAAGTTCTTCGCGTTTGCGGACCTCGTGGTGGAATAGTTCGCCGTCGTGATTGCGCGAAAGATCGGGGCGGGTCCAAACATCCATGCGGGTTGAAATATTGAGTGCTGATGCAAGTAGTCCTAACATATCGTTTTCCTTTACTTGAGTTGGTGATGCGTATTGAGCCTATTTACGTTGCTTGACCCCAGAATTACGAGTCTGTATGAATTTTGATATGTTAGCTGAACTATCATTATTATGAACTGGAACCGGATACCCTCGCTGGCGGGATTGCGCGCTTTTGAGGCGGCGGCTCGCTGTTTGAGTTTTAGCAAGGCGGCAAAAGAGCTGAATGTGACCCATGCGGCGATTGCCCAGCATGTACGCAATCTGGAGGCTGACTTTTCCGAAAGTCTGTTGGTTCGCCAAGGCCGCGGTCTGGCGCTTACGGCGAACGGGGTTCAGTTGGCAGAAAGTCTGCAGGTCGGATTTGATGAAATCGCGCGCGGGGTTGAGAACTTACGGGCAAAAAACGAAGACAGGCCGCTGAACATAACCATCACGCCCGCATTTGCCACAAGCTGGCTTATGCCGCGGATCGGAGAATTCTGGGCCAACCATCCTGACATTTCGCTGAACTTAAATCCAAGTATAGGACTAGTGGATATCATTCGCGATAGTTTCGATTTGGCGATTAGGTTTGGCGACGGAAATTGGCCTAACCTAACTTCAGAGCTGTTGACGGATGGTGATTTTTGGGTCGTGTCGCACCCTGATTTGATCCGTGGGCGCGCGGTAAACTGTTTGGGCGACGTAACCGATCTGCCGTGGATATTGGAAAGTCAGATGATGGAACGGCGCGCCATAATCGAACGGGAAGGGATCGATTTTGAGAATGTAGACATCAAGCTGATGGATACCAATGGCATGGTGATATCGGGCGCCCTTGCCGGGCTTGGGGTGACGGTGCAGCCTAAATCATTGGTGCAGGCCGAAATCAAAGCGGGCGCGTTGGCAAAAATATGCGAAATCAGAGGTGAGGGGCTGGGGTACTATTTGGTGACCGTTCCCAATCGGGCACCCAAGGGGCTGAAAGTCTTCCGGGCATGGTTAAGGTCTGCGGCGGCGCGTGATGCCTGATAAATCTGATAGTGCGATCTTGGAATGCAATTCGCTGATTTGTGGGGAATGTGGTTCAAAGAAAACGCCGCTCCATTTAGGAGCGGCGTTGACAAAACTCACCCAATACCGAGGTTCGCCTAGAAGCCAAGACCTTCGTATTTCTTCTTGAACTTGGAAACCCGGCCACCGGTGTCCAGTAGACGTGTGCCGCCGCCGGTCCAGGCCGGGTGCACTGTGGGATCGACGTCCAGCG
>JAADIJ010000094.1 GCA_013151335.1 Alphaproteobacteria bacterium
GCGGGGGCGTGGATCGAAACACCTGATGATTTTCTGGATGAGGTAGCGGCTGAAAGTCGCCCCCCTCGCGGGGGCATGGATCGAAACTGGCCGTCTCAATTACCAAGGCGGAGATGGCTCGGCGCCGGTCTCGCCCGAGTTGGCTCAAATTGAGCCCCCTTTCTATCAGTTTCGAAGCGACTTTTCATTCCGGGCACCGAAAAAGGCGGGCGATGAGATCTGGGAATTTACGACAGCGCAACATCGCTGGGAGCGTCTGGCCGGCAGGGCGGGCGACGCGTTGGTTCGGGGCGATACTGTTATTGAGCTGTGCGTAACGACCATGAATTGGCCTGGATGGTCGTGGAATTCAAAAGTGGCCAAGATCACGATCCCCCGGGCAAACATCAAGGCGTCCAGGTTCCATCACCCGGGAGATAGTATGAGGCCCAGTGTCGAGGTGCGGCCCGGGACAAAGGCCACAGGGCATGGTCGGTGATCTGGATGGGATCGAGCCGTCGTACCGACATCGATCCAAAAAACCCATAGGGTAGCGCATGGACGAAACGGGCTGGCGTGCGGGGAGGGGTTTTTGTTGCGGCCCAACAGCGGTTGGCCCGCCCACGGGTGTCTGTGAGCGCTCCATGGGCACTATTGGTTGGCCGGTGCGCCGGACACCAAATAGGCTGGCCGGCGTGGGCGGTTGCGCTGATTTACCGGTTCTTTGTGGCCACCGTGCCGAGCGTGCTCGGACAGCTGGGTGCGGTTGGCCCGGCTTTTCCAGAGTGCTACAACTGACCGCAAGTCAAGTGATTGAAGTAACCGGCAATGGGTCACTTTGAAATTTTCTTCTTGTAGGGACCGCGCTTTTTTGGCGCTGGTTCGTTTGCATCAACCAGATCGGTAATATCCCAAAGCCGATCCGTCACACCGGCCGCCATTGCCGGGACGACACAAAACTCACAAGAAGCGAATTTCAAACTGATGCACTGCCCGATTTTTCCACACCGTCGTATTTTTATTCTGTTGCTTACCGGACTGGCACTTTATGTGCTGGTGGCGCAATTGGCCGCTCTGCCTGGATTTGCCCAGCCCCCAACACCCGTCACCCATCAGGGGCAGACCTATCTGGTTGAGGAAGGACGCCTGCTCGAGCTTGACCAATCAACCGGGGCAACGCGTTTTATTCAACGGATTTTTGACCCCGACGAAGTGGCGCGCGCCTATGAAATGCGCAGGCAAATCCGGTATCGTGTTGTTGGTGAAAATGCTTGGCCCGTAATTCGCAATCTTTCCTTCGGATTCGAAAATGTAAACAGCATTATTGACCTGATAAAACCTGAGACGGGCTGGAGTTCTCTGACCCTGCAAGGCCCGAAAGCGCCAAGTGTTGCTGATTATGTGAGTTTGCGCAAAAAAATTCTTGCCGGGCAATCGGATTTTTTGGACAATCGCGTTGAGCCTTCAAGATTGCGCTCCTATTCAGGCGAACAGTCCCTGCGCCTTGAGGCCATGCCGCCGAGCCGGGCGATGGCGTTGACCAAAGCCTCGCTTGATTCAGAGTTGCTCTATTTCACCCAAGGGGATGATTTCTGGTTTTCGGGTTGGTTTTTTATTCAAAGCGGCACGCCCACCAGTCTGCTCGATCTGGAAAGTTCGTTTATTTTGAACGGACCGGGCATGCGGGTGATGGTTTCGCCGGACCGTGTGCCGCGGCTGGAACTGAAATGGGCCGACAAGCCCAGCTATCGCCAGAATATCAGTCGACCGGTGCGCCTGCCGTTACAGAAGTGGTTCAATCTGAGAATCCACTTTTATCTTTCGTCGGCTCAGGATGGCAGGGCGCAACTCTGGGTTGATGGCGAACTGGTTATTTCAGGCGCCGGGCAAACCCTGCCGCTGGCTGATACAGTTCTCGACAGGCTGGAACTTGGTATCACTGCTAACCCGCCGGGTTCACAATCGGTGCTTTTTGTCGACGACGTGCAGTTTTCTGATCGGGGTTGGTGAGGTTTGGATCGGCAAAAAGGTGTCAATTCGCCAATTTCGTAATCCTCACGATTCTGATCCCGCTGTTAGCGCCAGTAGATGAGACTTTTTGTTCGATCTGGAAAACGGTGCGCGGGTTGATGCCCGGATCAAAGTCATCAGGTGGAAATATCACTCAGGAAATTTGAATGGCTTTTCGCGACCAATACGCGGACATTGAAAAAAATATCTGCCACCGTATTGGACGGCTTGGTGACTAAAATCGATAGCGGCCAGAACAGCCGCGCCTTTGTCGCGGGATGCGTTCAACCTTGCTTGACCCGCGAGGCGCGCCCGGATTTTGAAGATGTGAGCAGTGCGTCGATTAGATAGTGATTTGCCAACGCGTCTTTTCCACTGATGGCGGGAGATTGCCGCGATTGCACCGCGTGCATAAAATTGTTGATGACCGCAGCGTGCCACTCATGCGGAAACGCCATGGGGTCGGCACCGCCGCCGGTGCCGGTTTTCGCGCCATGGATTTCCGAGGTCCCGTCAAGCCATTCCACTATCAACGCGCCGGAATCAAGGCGCGCAGTCGCCTTTTCGCAGTTTAGCACCAGAACCTCCGGCCCGCCGGGATAGGTTGCAGTCGTTGCCATGAAAGATCCGATGGCGCCGCTGGTAAACCGCAAAGCAGCGGCAACGAAATCCTCGGTTTCCATTGTGTGGTGCCCGCTGGTCGCGGCCATGGATTGCACCTCCGCCACCGGCCCGGCAAAAAATTGCATGAGATCGAGACCGTGAATTGCCTGATTGATCAAGACTCCGCCGCCATCCCGCTCCAGCGATCCGCGTCCGGGCTCATCATAGTAACTTTGCGGCCGCCACCAGGGCACAGCAAGCTGTACCGAATAAATTGACCCAAGCCGGCCATCTTCCACCATGGTTTTGAGTATTTGCGAGGCAGCGCGAAACCGGAATTGAAAAACCATACCCAAGGTGACCCCAGCTTGGGCGCATATATCGACAATCGCCTCCGCCGCACCGCTGGTTCGTTCAATCGGTTTTTCCAATAGAATATGTTTGCCCGCATTGGCCAGTTTGCCGACGATGTCCATGCGGGCGTTTGGCGGCGTGAGGACTATGCAGGCGCTTAAATTAGGATCGTCGCACAATTCCTTCACCGAACCGACCACAGGCAAACCGAACTCCTGGGCAAATTTTCGGCATTTGGCCGCGTTTCGCGAATACACCCCGCGAACCTCGATATCATCGGCAAGGTCCGCCAGGGCCCGCGCATGGATTTGGGCGACCATGCCGGTACCGATTATACCAATCCCAAACTTGGCTGTCCCCGAGGTCATTTGGAATTCCAATTGCCAGAATGGGTCATTTTTGTGGATCAGCCCCGCAATGGTTGAACTGGTACAACACCTAACGCCTGCAAAGCGCAATCGGAGACATCACGCCACAAGAAGCAGAGGAGGCATTCTATGCAAGCATGAACCCACTTGATAGGGTCGCCCGACATTTGAACAGAACAATCTCCGGTAATCCCAGGGCGGTTCAGAATTGAGTTAACCGGACAAAAAAAGAGCCCCATTGCTGAGGCTAACGTCTTGCCAAAATTTGTCTTGATTTCAGCGCTTTGGTTTTAGTGGGTCCTTATGCGGGCTCCGGGCCCACTCAGAAACATAACTCATTGAAAATAAACAAATAAATAAACGTCAGTTATTGGCGGAGAGAGAGTCCGTTTCAGGTGCGATACATAGTGACTCATCGCATGTCATAGATCTCAGCGTAGTCATTGGTTTTGCAACGTTTTCTAATTTGGCATTGCTCATCGCTGCGTATTGATTATCGCTGAAGCTCGTGCCTAAAGTGGGACAGAAAGTGGGACAGAAATTGTTGGCGACTGGATGAAAGACAGCAAATGGTGCGATCAATTCACAAGTTAACGGCGCGCCAGGTGGAGGCCGCCAAGAAGCCGGGAAGGTATGGTGACGGCGCCGGTCTTTATCTGCGGGTGGCAGGGACTGGCAGCAAACGATGGGTGTTTCGTTTCACGCCGATAAAAGGCGCCAGACCCAGGGAAATGGGTCTTGGCTCCGCAGGCAAGGGCTCTGTGTCTTTGGCCGATGCACGAGAAGCGGCGCGCAGTTTTAGACAACAGCTGCAAAAGGGGGCTGATCCGATTGCTTTGAAGCGATTCGAAGATACCGCCGAGGTTCCTGAGTTTGGTGCATTCGCTGATGCGTTTGTTGAAGGCCAGGCTGCCGGGTTTCGAAACGCCAAACACATCGCCCAGTGGAGAATGACGCTCACCAAATATGCCGCCCCCATCCGGGCAAAGCGTGTGGATGAAGTTACAACCGAAGACATCTTGGCGATTCTTGAGCCAATCTGGCAGACCAAGAATGAAACCGCCGATCGCCTAAGGGGGCGCATCGAACGTGTTCTTAACGCCGCCAAAGCAAGAAAGTTTCGATCTGGGGAAAATCCGGCCGCTTGGCGCGGGCACTTGGAACTGTTGTTGCCAAAACGAATCAAGCTGCAGCGGGGGCATTTCGCAGCCATGGACTACAAGCAAGTTCCGGCGTTTTTCCATGAACTCCACCAGCGTGAGGGCATGGCCACGCTGGCCCTTGAGTTCTTGATTCTTGCTGCATGCCGATCTGGGGAAGTTCGGCGCATGGAATGGTCCGATCTAATCCTGGAAAACACAGTGTGGGTGGTTCCTGGCACAAAGATGAAGTCTGGCAG
>JAADIJ010000189.1 GCA_013151335.1 Alphaproteobacteria bacterium
GAGCTGTTCGTGCAGATCAACACCGGCGAAGAGCCGCAAAAAGCCGGGGTCATTCCCGCCGAGGCGGATCAGTTCATCGCCGATTGCCGCGCGCTCGATTTACCACTGCGCGGCCTGATGGTGATCCCGCCCGTTGACGAGGAAGCATCCTTGCATTTCGCCCTTCTGGCCAAAATAGCCAAACGCAACGGGCTTGACGGATTGTCGATGGGCATGAGCGCGGATTTTGAAAAAGCGATTGCGTTTGGCGCGACCCATGTGCGGGTTGGCTCGGCCATATTTGGCGCACGGGTTAGCGGATAACCACTCGCGATTGTGCGGTCCAATGTTCCAGAATAAACCCAAGAACACGAGGCGCAAACGCGATGCACCCCTCGGTTGGATGACGTGGCGCGCGCCAGTGATGCAAAAATATTACCGAGCCTCGACCCGGCACCGCCAAAGGCCAGTTGAAATCGAGAATAGCAAAAACGTCATAAAGGTGATCCGCGCGAAACAGCCGCTCGTGGCTGAACGGATGGGCGCGCGCGCTCAGACCGTGATTATAGGCGGGGTCGGTCGCATCGTCGGACCATATGTCGGCAGGCCCGATCGGCAGCGCCGGAACTTGTGAGGTCGGAGGACGAACCCGGTCGGCCCGAAAACCCGTTCCCATGATTTGAAACGAGCCTATTGGCGTGATCCCGTCGCCCTCGCCCATCTTGTGGCCAATGCCGCCGCGACCGATTGAGCAGGGAAAGTTGCGGCCCAAAAATCGCGCGCCCCACGCACCGACCACCAGATCAGCGGGGCGGGAAATCACAGCAGATGCCCGCTTTTGCGCGCCTTGATGTCGAGATAGTCCGAATTATGCCGATTTCGCCCGACCTTCAGCGGCACACGCTCAACCACTTTCATGCCCGCGCTATCCATCATCGCCAGCTTTTTGGGGTTGTTGGTCATCAGGCGCACCGACGAAAACCCGAGGCGCGCGAGAATCTCGGCCCCGATGCGAAAATCCCGCTCGTCATCCTCAAACCCGAGGCGGTGATTGGCCTCGACCGTGTCAAAGCCCTGATCCTGCAAGGAATAGGCGCGCATCTTATTGGCCAGCCCGATCCCGCGCCCCTCTTGGTTGAGGTAAAGCAACACTCCATGACCCTCCTCGCCGATCTGGCCAAGAGCCGCATGTAGTTGCGGGCCGCAATCGCACTTGAGCGAGCCGAGCAAATCGCCGGTGAAGCAAGCGGAATGCAGGCGGCAAAGCACCGGAGCGGAGCGATCCGGGCGACCGATCTCAACCGCATAATGCTCCTCCCCACCATCTTCGGGACGAAAGATATGCAAGCGCCCCGCCTCTGAAACCGACAAGGGCAGGCGGGCAGAGGCAACCTCGGCCAACGGGCTCGATTGCCCAAGCGCAACGCCTTCATCTGATATCTCAAGCAAGCCGAGACCATATTTTGCGGCGAAATCGGTCCCGTCATCAAGCCCGGCAACCAAGGCCGCAGGCAACAGGCGCGCCTGTTTGCACAGAGCGATTGCCGCGCGGTGCAAATCGGCAGAGCCTTCTCGCTGGCTGTTGCACGGCCCTTTCATCGGCGTCATTAAATCGCCAGACGGATCGGCGATTGCCCTGATCCAACGCGCATCAGCCTCTGGCGGCACCACAATCCGCGCCAGATCCCCGTCATAAGCCCGCGCACGCAAAGTTTCCGCCCGCCGCGCAGTAATCGCCAAAACCTGCGGCAGCCCCAACGCGGCAATATCGGCAAATCGAGCCGCAGAAAGGGTCTCGGCCGCGCAGACCAAAACCGCCACGCTGTCACTGCTCAGCACGATCCCCACGCCCATTCGCAGGTCCGCTCGCATGCGCGCGATCTTTTCAGCAGAGGTCAGACGCAACGCCATGTGGCGCTCCTTATTGTTACAATTTGTGGGTTTTCTATATCCTGCGCATACAAAATATGAAACATTTCCCTCAATTTCGACACGAGGCTGTGAGAGGTCGCGCAAGGAACTTGTTCCAAGGCCCCCTCACGCACATCTCTTATTGCAGAGAAACAAGGAGGGGAAGACATGGCGAACGTCAAGAAAATCCTAATGGTGGATGACGACGAAGATCTGCGCGAAGCTCTGGCGGATCAATTGGTGCTGACCGAGGACTTTGATGTGTTCGAAGCCGAGGATGGCGCGCGTGGCCTGGAAAAGGCCAAAGAGGCGATTTACGATCTGGTTATTCTGGACGTGGGCCTGCCTGACATGGATGGGCGCGAGCTTTGCCGCTTGATGCGCAAACAGGGCGTCAAATGCCCGGTTTTGATGCTGACGGGGCATGATACCGATGCCGATACCATTCTTGGTCTGGATGCGGGCGCAAACGATTATATCTCAAAACCGTTCAAATTTCCGGTGCTGCTGGCGCGAATTCGTGCCCAGCTTCGCCAGCATGAGCAATCCGAGGACGCGGTGTTCCAGCTTGGGCCATATACGTTCAAGCCTGCCAACAAGATGCTGATCACCGATGAAGACAAGAAAATCCGTCTGACCGAGAAGGAAACCAACATTCTGAAGTTTCTTTATCGTGCCACTGACGGCGTGGTCGCGCGCGATGTGCTGCTGCACGAGGTCTGGGGCTATAACGCGGGCGTCACCACCCACACGCTGGAGACCCACATCTATCGCCTGCGCCAAAAGATCGAGCCTGATCCGTCTAATGCGCGGCTTTTGGTGACCGAAAGCGGCGGCTATCGACTGGTCGCCTGACAAAAGAACTCTCCCTGACTGACCGGCCCGGGCCTTGCGCTCGGGCCTTTTTTTATCCGCCGTTTGGTGCATCCGGTTGCGGCCTGACCACAGGCCCCCTATGGTCCGCCGACAGGTTAAGAGGGGAAATTTCATGACATTCACACTTGCCACTTGGAACATAAATTCGGTGCGCTTGCGCGAGCCTATCGTGTTGAAACTACTGCAAGAACAGGCGCCAGACGTTCTGTGTCTGCAAGAATGCAAGTCCCCGGTCGATAAAATCCCGACCGAGGCGTTCGCGGCCCTTGGCTATGGCCACATGCTCGCCAACGGTCAAAAAGGCTATAATGGTGTGATGATCCTGTCGCGCCTGCCGATTGTCGAGGTCGCTCGATTTGATTTTGCCGCCCTTGGTCATGCGCGCCATATCGCAGGCCAGCTTGAAAACGGGGTGATCATCCACAATTTCTATGTCCCCGCTGGTGGTGATGTCGCGGATCGTGAGCAGAACGAAAAATTCGGCCAAAAGCTCGATTACCTGACCGAAATGCGCGATCATTTTCGCAGCACCCCACCGAAAAAATCTATCCTCGTCGGTGATTTGAACATCGCCCCGCTTGAAGAGGATGTCTGGTCGCACAAGCAACTATTGAAAGTCGTCAGCCATACCCCGATTGAAATCGAGCATCTGGCGGCGGTTCAACAGGCGGGCGACTGGGTCGATGTGACCCGCGCCGATATTCCCGAGGGGCCGGTTTATTCGTGGTGGTCTTACCGCGCGCGCGATTGGGACGCTGCCAACAAGGGGCGGCGGCTCGACCATGTTTGGGCCACTGGCGATATCGCTGGCGCGGGACATTCCAGCCGGGTTTATCGCGAGGCGCGAGGGTGGGAAAAACCCTCCGATCACGCGCCAGTTTTCGCGACATTCGACCTCTGATTTCGCCGCCCCTCTTGGGTTTGGCAAAAGGCTACCTAAATAAGGCGCAACGGCGTCAAAGGAGAATAAAATGCTTGGAACTGACGACAATAGCGGCGGTATCGATCTGGTCACGGACGGTGCCGAGCGCACGTTCATGGAGGACGTGATCGAGGGCAGCAAAGATATGCCGATCATCGTCGATTTCTGGGCCCCGTGGTGCGGCCCGTGCAAAACGCTCGGCCCGGCGCTTGAGGCGGCGGTCAAGGCGGCTGGCGGCAAGGTTCGGATGGTCAAAATCAACATCGACGAGAACCAGCAACTCGCCCAACAGATGCGTATTCAGTCAATTCCGGCGGTCTATGCTTTTTCTGACGGAAAGCCGGTTGACGGGTTTGTCGGCAATCAAACTCCGGCGCAGGTGAAAGAGTTCGTGAAAAAGATGGCCGATCTCGCTGGTGGTGACGGTCTTGAAGATGCGCTGGCTGCGGCCGAAGAAATGCTGGCCGAAGGGGCTGCGGTTGATGCCGCCGAAACCTTCGCGGCGATACTGGGCGAGGACGGCTCAAACGCGCAGGCCTATGCTGGTTTGGTGCGTTCGCATCTGGCGCTGGATCAGGCGGATAAGGCCGGTGAACTGCTGGCCAACGTGCCCGAAGATATCGCCGAAGCCGCTGAAATCATTGCGATTCGCGCGCAAATCGAACTTGCCGAAGCCGCTGCTGATGCCGGTCCCGTGGGCGAGCTTCGCGAGACTGTTTCAGGCAATCCCGACGATCATCAAGCGCGGTATGAGCTGGCGACTGCGCTGGCCGCAACCGGCGATAACGAGGCGGCAATTGCCGAGTTGTTAGAACTTTTCCGCCGCGATCGCGAGTGGAATGATGGTGCCGCCAAGCTGCAGTTGTTCAAGATTTTTGACTCGCTGCCCGGCAAAGACCCGATTGTTTTAACCGGACGGCGAAAACTTTCGTCGATGATATTTGCGTAAACGTGTTTTCGCGCTAGGCTGACGATCATGTTCAACCCCGCTGACTTGCCCGAAAATATCCCGCTCTTCC
>JAADIJ010000128.1:0-4620 GCA_013151335.1 Alphaproteobacteria bacterium
CGCCACCGGCGAGACCCACACCGTGCGTGAATTTGTTGAGTTGGCCTTTGCCGAGGTGGGCGTCACCATCGAATGGCGCGGCGAAGGCGTTGACGAAAAGGGCTATGATGCCGCCACCGGCAAGCTGCGGGTCGAGATCGACCCGAAATATTTCCGCCCGGCCGAGGTAGAGCTGCTACTGGGCGACCCCTCCAAGGCCGAGGCCGAGCTTGGCTGGAAACGCGAGGTCAGCTTTCGCGAGTTGGTGGCCTGCATGGTCAGGTATGATCTGGAAAATGACGGTTTCGGAGGGCCTGAGTGATGGCACGCAAACGTATCTATGTCGCCGGCCACAATGGCATGGTGGGGCGCGCCCTTGTTCGGCACCTTGAACAAGACCCAAATAACGAGGTCTTTGGGGTCTCTCACGGCGAGCTTGATCTCATGAACCAACGCCGGGTACGGGAATTCTTCGAGCAGGAACATATCGACGAAGTCTATTTTGCCGCCGCCAAGGTGGGCGGGATCCTCGCCAACAGCACCTACCCCGCCGAATTCATTTATGACAACCTGATGGTCGAGACCAACACAATCCACGCGACGCATCTGGCTGGCGTGCAGAAGTTCATGTTCCTGGGCTCCAGCTGCATCTATCCGCGCCTTGCCGAACAGCCGATACATGAAGAGGCGCTTCTGACAGGTCCGCTCGAGCCGACGAACGAGCCCTATGCAATCGCCAAGATCGCCGGGATCAAGCTGTGTGAAAGTTACAACCGGCAATACGGGCGCGACTACCGCAGCGCCATGCCCACCAACCTCTACGGGCCGTACGACAACTTTCACCCCGAGAATTCACATGTCGTCCCTGCCCTGATACGGCGCTTTCACGAAGCCGTCGAAACTGGCACAGAAAAAATCACTATCTGGGGGAGCGGCAAACCAATGCGTGAGTTCATGCATGTGGATGACATGGCAGCAGCCTGTGTCCACCTGATGAATCTTCCGCAAGAGGTGCTGGCTGCGCAAACAGAGCCGATGCGCAGCCATATCAATGTCGGTACCGGACAGGATTGCACCATCCGCGAGTTGGCTGAGGCGTTGGCAGAGGTCACGGGCTTCACTGGGCAGCTGGTCTTTGACACGTCAAAGCCCGATGGCATGCCGCGCAAGTTGCTCGACACATCCCGCCTGACCGCCCTTGGCTGGACACCGCAAATCAGCCCGCGCGACGGCCTGCTGTCAGCCTATGACTGGTTCCTTGAAAATCAAGGGCAATTTCGAGGGTAGTTTCCCTTTTCAGGGCCAAACTTTTTGTCAAACTTTTGACAGTTTAGCTAACATAGGATATCTGCAATGACCATAATTTCAACTTTACGTTTCATAACATCCCACCCACTCACTTCGAATTCTCCTTTCAAAGCAGTTATGCGGTTTGCCGTTTGGCAGATCAAAAGTAGGATAAAAAACGAAATTGAAGTTGATTGGGTTGATGGAGCCAAGCTCGTTGTAAAACATGGCATGACCGGAGCCACAGGAAACATATACTGCGGCTTACATGAGTTTACCGACATGGCCTTCGTTCTCCACATGCTCCGCCCAGAAGACTTATTTGTCGATGTAGGAGCAAATATCGGTAGCTACACGATTCTGGCGTCAAAAGTTTGTGGTTCGAGGTGTCTGTCTGTTGAGCCGGACAGCGAAGCAATAAAAAGGCTAAAATTAAATTTGGAATCAAACCAAATCTCCGATTTGGTCCGTGTGGAAGAGACCGCTCTTGGCTCAGAGATCGGAACCATAAGATTCACTGTGGGTTACGACACTACAAATCGGGTGGCAGCAGGTCGGTCAGATGAATTCACTCAAGAAGTCCGCCTTTCGACGCTCGACTCACTACTGGGAGAGGAAAGTCCTCTTCTCGTCAAAATGGATGTTGAAGGCTTTGAGCACGAAGTCTTGAAAGGGTCTGAAAATTCGTTAAACCATCCAAATCTACTAGCAATAATCACAGAATCTACGGATTCGCAGGTGGTCTCCTTATTGGAGAAAAACGGGTTCTCAAGATGGTTCTACGATCCCTTTGCGCGAAGCTTATCAAAAAATTCCGAATATTACAAATCCAACAATGCATTGTTCCTCCGCGATGTTGATAAGTGCAAAAAACGAATAGCCGAAGCTCCGAAACGGGTTATTTTGGATGACCTGCTCTAACTTGCTAAAGCAAGAGATGCCTCAGTTGTGAAGCAGATCAAAGGAAAGAGAAATCTATAATTTCAAAAGCGATTCCCCTGGCAAACAGGCGTGTTAAACAAACCATGAACGGTCTATGAGTATTCTTTTCTTCATCGCCTCAAAATTGATCTGGGTCCTCATACGCCCAGAGACATGGCTTGTCATTGGTTTGGCATGGGGCTGTCTGCTGCTGAAGCTACATAAAATTTCACGCGCGCGCCGTGTCTTAAGCGCAACCCTGATCGCCGCTTTGGCAATCACCATCCTGCCACTTGGTGAACTGCTCATTCGCCCACTCGAGACCAGCTATCCAGCCAACCCGACCATCACCGCGCCGAATGGCATCATCGTCCTTGGCGGTGCAGAGGACGCACGCCGAACAGCATACTGGCGTCAGGTTCAGCTCAATGACGCCGCGGAACGATTTACTGCCGCGCTGGCTTTGGCGCGCCGGTTTCCAAATGCCAAAATCGTTTTCACGGGTGGCAGCGGCTCTTTGAGGGATGCGTTAGGAAAAGGCATAAGTGGGGCGACCGTGGCCAAGCTATTTTTCTCGGAACAGGGAATTCCGGCCAACCGCCTCATTCTGGAAAGCAAGTCCCGTAACACGGCCGCGAATGCCCGCCTGACCTACGCGCTGTTGCGGCCAAAACCAGGCCAAACTTGGGTGTTGGTCACATCCGCCTTCCATATGCCTCGTGCCATGCGCAGCTTTCGGCGCGCAGGCTGGACCGGGGTCATTCCCTACCCGGTTGACTACCGCTCGGGCCGTTTTGCTGATGATATCGGTTGGAATCTGGCCAAGAACCTCAAAACCCTAAACATCGCTGTCAAAGAATATGTCGGTCTGCTGGCTTATTCGCTAACTGGGCGGTGAAGACACAAAATCCACCAACCCCTGATGTCTCCCCCGGCACCGGCGCAATGCAGTCCGATCCCGCCCCCAAAACGTCTCGACCTCGGCCTGAGTCAGCGCCCGCTCCGGCAATCTCACCGGCGCGGCGCATTGCACCAGCAGCGACGGCGGCGGCGTAATACGCGGGCTAACGACGGTTGAGGCGGCGCACGCTGTCAGCGCCAAGGGCAATCCTGCCAGCATTACGGTCCGTATGCGCTGCATCTTCAAGCTCCCTTGTGAGTTGTTCGATCTTGGCAACAGCCACCAAACGCGTGGCCTCGTTCCGGCTGGCGATTTCAGCCGCACGGATCATCTGCGATTGCAGCCGGGCTTGTTCGGCCGCCTGTTTAGAATTGGCAGCATCGCCCCCCTGTTGACGGCCAAGCGCATACGCTCCGCCAACCAGCGCCATGACACCAGCCAATGCCCATCCCAACATGGCGGGCCGACCAATGAGGCCCACGAGAAACCGGATCATGCGCGCGTCCGCATCATCGCCAACAGATCATCCCCGTGCATCACACGATCAAGCCCACGCAGTCGGCCCTTGTTGTCTACGCGCCAGACATTGATCGCATCGCCATTGGCGCCGTAATCACCGGTTTGAAACAGGTGCATTTCATCAACACGACGGCCGCGAATTTCCGGCGGCTTCAGCCAGCCCATGAAACTATCTGCAGCGCCCGGATCGCCTGCGTTGAACCGCTGGGTCAGGCGGGCCTTGAATATCCCGCCGGTGTTGAAATCAAAGCTGACCAGCGCATCAAACTGGTGTTGTTTGAGATGACCCTTGATCGCCTGATTGACTCGGCGCTCGTAAGTGTTGAGGTCGCGATCAAACTGCTTAAGAGCGCCAATGATCGCGTCATCCACATTATCCGGCATGCCGCGCGCCATGACCTCGGGATCCGGATCACCAGCCGCCGCCGTATGGCCAATCCCCCATGTCCAGATGCCTCGGCTATCAAGATAAGGCCCTGGCACAATACCTTCGTGTTCGGCGATCTCGATGAGACCCCGGTTAGAGATTTTCATAATCATTTTCCCTA
This sequence comes from Alphaproteobacteria bacterium, assembly GCA_013151335.1. Taxonomy (GTDB): domain Bacteria; phylum Pseudomonadota; class Alphaproteobacteria; order Rhodobacterales; family Rhodobacteraceae; genus UBA5972. Next base: position 4,156 of record JAADIJ010000128.1, read on the forward strand.
TTTTGTTAAGCGATCCAGACGGCTACCATCCAGACGCCCAGAACAACAACCGCTACGGCCCAAACGCGGGCCTCGCGCTTGGCGGCATGTTTCAAGTCATTCTTCATCGCGCCCTCCAAGAGCTTTGGAGCGGCGCGCCTTGATGATATCAAGGATAAACCCGGCGATACTGATCCCACCAAGGCCAATCACGAAGCTGGCAAACCCAGCCGCACTGTCGCCGGGGGCAATCTTGCCGATCACGGGATCAAGCAGCGGTTCTGCCAGCGGGCCGAGATAAATTGCGCAAAGGCTGCCAACGATCAGCCCGGTCAGCCCCTCGCGCCAGTCGTCGCGCAATGTAACCCAGCGAACGAGGCCCCCGGCGGCTCCAGCGATGGCCGCACGGCCTGCATCGGATGCCAGCCATTGAAACAGATCCATTTTGGACGGGTCTTTCATTTTCCTATCCCCTTCAGGACGTGG
>JAADIJ010000128.1:4640-6549 GCA_013151335.1 Alphaproteobacteria bacterium
GATACTGAGGCGCACAGCCCCGCCGGTGAAACTGCCGCCATTGGCCGTCAGTACAATTGGCGTGGCGGCATAAAATGCCTGCGGGCCAATGACGCCGACATTGGTGCTGCCCGCGGCAATCCCGAGCGCGCCTCCGAACTTGTTGGGCGTGCCGCTAATGCCGCAATCATAGGACGTGACTCCGGTTATCGCGGTCACGGTGCGGGTGGAAACCGCCAGCACGATGGCGCGATCGGGGATGGTGATGGTTGAGGGGACAGATGCGCCGGTCAGGCCGCTCAGCAATTCTTCGGCCGTGGCCACGTTGATCGCCGATCCGGCCGCGCCCGCACAAACTTGTACCGTTGCGGTGCGGGTCAAAAGCCCCATGGCCACATCGAGCCCGTTCCAAGCACTGCCAATCCAAACCAGCACAGCCCCGGTCGCCTGATCCCAGGCAATCCAGCCTGTTTTCGGAATCAGCCGCAACCACGCACCGCCGGAATAATGCGCGACAGACTTATCCCAACCCATCCAGGCACCGGTGGCGCTGACCGCAACGATATAGCGATCCCCCTCGGTCGGAGTTGCTGGCGCGGCCGTCAGGGTTGAAGATATCACCGAAAGCTGGACCAGCCCGTCGAGATGATCGAGCGCTTCATTGACGGTGACATGCTTTTGGGCTTGGGCCGCCGCAAGATACGGCAGCGCGAGGTTTGGGGTGTTGGTCATAAGCTTTCCTTGATGGTGAGGGTTGTTGCGAATGGCACGCCGCGGCCGAGCGCGCCTATTTGATAGATGCGGATCGTGAGGCTGGGAATGGCAGCGCCAAAATCAGCGCTCTGCATGGCGGCGGTGTAGGTGAAGGCGGGCGTCGTCAGGCCGGTGACGGTGCGCATGACCGCGCCGCCGGACATAATCTCAAGATCATAGATTTCAGAAGCCTCTGACTGGGGCACCTGCATCAGCACCCAAGAATCCGCCGCCAGGGCCCGATCGCGCCGCAGCCAGCGCAGCGCCAGATCACCATTTGCCAACCGGCGCAACCGAGCTTGGACCGGCGCAAACGGTACAAGCCCCCGCCCGTTCGGGGTAAAGCTCTGCGCCTGCATAATGGTATCGCTCGGCGCCGCGCTGGCCGGTCCCGTGCGCATATTCCAAGCAATGCCAAGATCAGCAACGGCCAGTGACAACGGCTGCAATGACGTATCCAGCAGCACAATTTTTGCGCCGGACAGCACCAGATTGCCAATCGCATCCTCGGTGCCGCGTTGCCCACGCAACAGACGTTTCAGGCTGTAGCGGCCTGCCGAAATCAACGTTGCATTGCCGAACTGGAGAATTTCCCAAACGCCGGGCGCGCTTTCAACCGCCAGCGTGTTGGCCCCGGCAAACAGCTCGAGATCAGTGACCGAGGTCAACGTGCCCGAAGATAGATCAATCATCAGTTCACTGCCAAGATCAAACCGCGAGGTTGGGCCTGCGGGCAGATCAGCCGCCAACACCCCCATATGGGCGGCCTGCGGGATCGTATCAAGCAGGGTGAATCCAGACGTAGTCGCACTACGCCAGATAGCGGCGGTGCCGTACCATGGCTTGGCATAGATGGCGGCGTAAGGTCGGTGCGGCGGCACAGAATCCAACAACTGCGGCAGGTCCATCAGCGCCACCTCGGGCGGGCCATAAACCGTCGCAGTTGGCAGAGTTACCGCCCGGTATTGCCCCGGCGGCAGATCATAGAGAGCGGCGTCGGTGCGGATCGCCTCTATGCCGCGGGATAGAGCATCATTTATCTTGGTAATCCGATAATCGATTAGACGGCCGTCATTGGCGAGGCTGACCACATCGCCCGGATCAAGAGCCAGCTGCGAGGGCGGCAAGCTGGTGCTCAGGGTTTCACGACCAACCCAAGCCTCCATCAAGGCGCGGC
>JAADIJ010000003.1 GCA_013151335.1 Alphaproteobacteria bacterium
CCAGGCCATGGTGATCTCCTTTGAATCTAATCAATCCAATCGAATCACAACCTGCTGAAATTACTCATATAGTTTCGGTTTAGACACTCAAAGACTCGCTCTCGACCGCCACGCTCGAAGGCCTGTTCGCCGCCGCCCCGCCCACCGTAATCCTCAACGCACCAGCTTTGCCATCGGCTCGCCGCACCAGGGCGACAAGACGGCAAACAACCCGCTGACCATGCCATCCGCCAACCACGCGCCGGTTTTCCAGATGGTCCTATCCAGCTCATCCGAATCAGCATAGGACAAGGGCAAAGGCGGTCTTTCGGCGCGCGACATCGCCATGAATGTGGCCCTGCCAGAGGTCGACGGGCGCATCCTTTCACGCGTGGTCAATCCCAAATGGGTCGGCGGGGTCAAACGCCACGGCTATAAGGGCGCGTTCGAGATGGCAGCCACGGTCAATTACCTGTTCGTGTTTTCGGCCACCACCGGAGCGGTCAAAAACCACCATTGCGACCTTGTTCTTGCCACCTATCTCGAGGACGACGATACCCGCACCTTCATCGCCAAACACAATCCCGCCGCCCTCAACGAGATCGCGCAACGTCTGAACGAGGCGATCACACGCGGCCTCTGGAGCCCAAAATCCAACTCGGTGCGCGCACCGCTCGACAGTCTCAACGGCTGATTCGCCCGCAGTAGCGCCTCACACGAAACCGTGATGCATTTGGGACGAAAAAACATCGTTAATTGCCGGATTTTCCTCGCGAATTTGACACAGATCAAATCATAAGCGCTACGCCCACCCTATACACGTCTCTAGTAACACCTTCCCTGAAGGGGATTTATCCCCTTACCTATAATGGAGCTTTCGGGCTCCATTTTTTTTGCCCCCGCCCCAATTGCATCAACGCGCACATTCCCGTGACGGGTAACTTTTTGCATTGCCACGCGGCCAGCTTGCTCAATATCTCTGGAACAACGGGAAAAAGAGGCAAGCCATGATCGAAATCACCACCACAGAACTGGCTGAATGGATCAAAACAGGGCGCGCGTTCGACCTCATCGAAACACTTGGGCCGACCGCCTTTGAAAAGAGCCACCTGCCCGGCGCGCGCAACATCATCTCCGACGATATTCTGGTACGCGCCCCGGCCGAGCTACCTGACAAATCCCGCATGATCGTCGTCTACTGCGCCAGCACGAAATGCAAGCGCGCCAGTCTGTCCGCCGCGCGTCTGGAAAGTCTCGGCTACCGCAACCTGCGCGAATTTACCGGCGGCAAACGCGCCTGGCGCGAGGCTGGATACCTCCTTGTTGGATCGGAACACGATAATGGGGCTTAGCCATCTCGCACCGTCGCTCTTGTTCTATCTGTTCGCGGCGTTGTTTGAGCTGCTGGGGAGCTATGCCATCTGGGCCGTGCTGCGGCTTAGAAAATCGCCGTGGTGGTTACTTGGCGGCGCGCTGTCCTTGCTGATTTTCGCCACCCTTCTGACCCGCATCGACACCAATGCGTCGGGACGGGCCTACGCGGCCTATGGCGGGATTTATATCCTGTCCTCGCTGGTGTGGCTTTGGACCGTCGATGGCACCACCCCCGACATATACGATATTGTCGGCGCATTCCTGAGCATCGCCGGCGCGGCGGTCATCCTGCTGGGGCATCACAGCGTCAAATGAAGCCGCTTTCGCCCAATTGAAACCTCGCCTATATTCGCGACAAACCGCCAACCGATCCCGCCCGTCACATCTTTCCCCCTTTCCATTCCCACGAATTTCCCCTATACGCGCGCATCCGCCAAATAATAAAATAATAGGCGGACACCTCCAAGGGCCCTGCTGGACGACATCCCGGCCTGCGCCATTCACATCAACTCTATAAAGGAGACCCCGATGTCGATCACACCAGAGCTCAAGGCTCAACTGATCAAAGAATACGCCACCAAAGAAGGCGACACCGGTTCGCCCGAAGTACAGGTCGCTATTCTGACCTCGCGCATCTCCACGCTGACCGAGCATTTCAAGACCCACAAAAAGGACAATCACTCCCGTCGTGGTCTTTTGATGATGGTCGCACAGCGCCGCAAGTTGCTCGATTATACCAAAGGCAAGGACGTTGAGCGCTATCAAAACCTGATCAAGCGTCTCGGCATTCGCCGCTAAGACATTAAAGCGCGCCTCAATCGGGCGCGTTTTCAACATTTGCGGGGCTTTGTTTCATCTGTCCCCGACCGGCCCGAAAAATGGCCGGTTAAATCAGATGATGACGTCCGAAAAGCCGGCCCTCAGTGACCCCATTGGAACGGCGGGATGATAATGAAACGGGGTTCTTGGGCAACTGGCCCAGGTTATCGCGGTGCGCGCCAAGGGGCGGCATTGTTTGTTAGGAAAATATAAATGTTTAACGAAATCAAAAAATCAATCGAGTGGGGCGGCGAAACGCTGACACTTGAAACAGGCAAAATCGCGCGCCAAGCCGATGCCTGTGTGATCGCCACGCTGGGCGAAACTTCGGTGCTTTGCGCCGTGGTGTTTGAAAAGAAGCCCAAACCCGGTTTGGATTTCTTCCCGCTGACGGTTCACTATCAAGAGAAATACTATGCAGCCGGTAAAATCCCCGGCGGTTTCTTCAAACGCGAGGCTCGCCCGACCGAAAAAGAGACCCTGACCGCCCGTCTGATCGACCGTCCGATCCGCCCGCTGTTTGTGCCGGGCTTCAAGCATGAAACCCAAGCGATCTGTACCGTTCTGTCCCACGATCTGGAAAACGACCCTGACGTGGTTGCTATGATCGCCGCTTCGGCCGCTCTGACCATGTCCGGTGCGCCATTTCGTGGCCCGATCGGCTGCGCGCGCGTTGGTTTCGTCAACGGCGAATATGTGCTGAACCCGTCGGTTGACGATATGCACAAGCTGCGCGAAAACCCCGAGCAGCGCCTTGATCTGGTCATCGCAGGCACCAAAGACGCCGTGATGATGGTCGAAAGCGAAGCCTATGAGTTGTCTGAAGACGAGATGCTCGGCGCGGTTAATTTTGGCCACCAAGCCATTCAGCCGGTGATCGATTTGATCATTGATCTGGCCGAAGCTGGCGCGAAAGAGCCGTTCAACTTTCAGGCCCCGGATTACTCCGAGCTTTATAGCCGCGTTGAAAAAGTCGGCGAAACAGTGATCCGCGCTGCCTTCGCCATCACCGACAAACAAGAGCGCACGGCGGCCATTTCCGCAGCCGTTGACACCATCCGTGCGGCCCTCACTGACGAGGATCTTGAGGATAGCAATCTTGGCACTTGCATCAAAAAGCTCGAAAGCTCGGTTGTGCGTGGCGACATTCTGAAAACTGGCAAGCGGATCGACGGGCGTGACCTCTCGACCGTGCGTCCTATCGTGTCGCAAGTGCAGCTTTTGCCCCGCACCCACGGCTCTGCCCTGTTCACGCGCGGCGAAACTCAGGCGATGGTTGTGACCACGCTTGGCACTGGCGACGACGAGCAGATGATCGACGCGCTTAACGGCACGTATCGCTCAAACTTCATGCTGCATTACAACTTCCCGTCCTATTCGGTTGGCGAAGCTGGCCGCATGATGGGCCCGGGACGTCGTGAAATCGGCCACGGCAAGCTCGCCTGGCGCGCGCTACAAGCGGTTCTGCCATCAGCCACCGATTTCCCCTACACCCTGCGGATTGTGTCGGAAATCACCGAAAGCAACGGCTCCAGCTCGATGGCGTCGGTTTGCGGCGGGTCGCTGTCGATGATGGACGCGGGCGTTCCTTTGAAAGCTCCGGTCGCCGGTGTTGCCATGGGCCTGATCTTGGAAGGCGACGAGTTCGCGGTTCTGACCGATATTCTCGGCGACGAGGATCACCTCGGCGACATGGATTTCAAGGTTGCGGGTACTGCCAACGGCATCACCAGCCTGCAAATGGACATCAAAGTCGCCGGAATTACCCCGGAAATCATGGGCAAAGCCCTGTCCCAAGCCAAAGATGGTCGCCTGCATATCCTTGGCGAAATGGCCAAAGCATTGACAGAAGCCGGTGCTTTCTCCGAACATGCTCCACGCATCGAAACCATGCAGATCAACCCCGATAAAATCCGCGAAGTGATCGGCTCGGGCGGCAAGGTCATCCGCGAAATCGTCGAGGTTTCCGGGGCCAAAGTTGACATCAACGACGAAGGCATCATCAAGATCGCTTCGGCCAATGGCGACGCCATCAAGAAGGCCTACGAGATGATCAACGCCATCGTTGCAGAGCCAGAAGCAGGCAAGATCTACACCGGCAAAGTGGTCAAGCTGATGGATTTCGGCGCATTCGTGAACTTCTTTGGCAAGCGCGACGGTCTGGTCCATGTAAGCCAGCTCGCCAACGAGCGGGTCAACCACCCCAAAGACATCCTGACCGAAGGCCAAGAGGTCAAGGTCAAGCTGATGGGTTTTGACGATCGCGGCAAAGTCCGCCTGTCGATGAAAGTCGTCGATCAGGAAACCGGCGAAGAGATCAAGCAAGACGCCTAATCTCGACCGCATAGAAAAACGAAAAGGCTCCCGAACGGGGGCCTTTTTGCTGCGCGTCAATCCACTAACTGGAACCTTGCGCGCCCCAGAAGCCACACTCGGCATAATGAAACATTGATTACGAACTTGTTATTAGGTTGCCCGTCAACACCTCGTTAAAATCCGGCAATATCATATGTTCGTTGCCATTATTGCGTGATGCGTGGGCAATTGTAGTTACCAAAAGGATTAAAATATGTTGAATCGTCGCCATTTTCTGGCAGCCAGCCTTGCCGCAGGATCGCTGGGGATGACACCCGCCAGCGCTCATAAAAAGGGCGAGGCCTATGTGCTGCCCGAAGAATACATGCCCCGCGAAGTGCGCCTGAAAACCAAGCTGGCTCCGGGCGAGATCCATGTAGACCCCAACCAATTCGCGCTGTTTTTCACGCTGGAGAAAAATCGCGCCATGAAATGGACCGTCGGCATTGGCCGCGGCAACCTTTATCACCCCGGCGAATTCCATGTGGGTGCCAAGCGCAAATGGCCCACTTGGGCGCCGACGCAAGACATGCTGGATCGCAACCCGGACGGTTATAAAGATTTCACCGAGGGCGGCCAGTATTTTGAAACCGCCCAGCCCGGTGGCATCGACAACCCGCTCGGCGCGCGTGCACTTTACCTTTATTCCTCGTCCGGCAAGGACACATATCTGCGCATCCACGGCACCAATAATCCGCGCACCATCGGGGTCGAGGTGTCAAACGGCTGTGCTCGGCTAATCAATCCGCAGGTCGAGGTGCTTTATGATATGGTGCCGCTCAACACCCGCGTTGTGCTTTACCCAAAAGCAGGCGAAGGCCCGGCACATAACACCATTCCCAACACCGCTTTGGACACGCAACACAGCAGTTAATCCTAGCCAGCGCGACAAAATCAGACCAAGCCCCAAGCGTTTCGGGCTTGGGTTACACCACCCGTTTTCAGCCTTGCATCCGCTCAAATAATTGACCAATCTGCCGCTAATTTCCGCACATGGTCACAGGAGCAAGACACATGCTGGACAAGCGCCAATTCTACATCAACGGCCAATGGGTCGCCCCGATAACTGCCAATGATTTCGAGGTCATCAACCCCTCGACCGAGGAGCCCTGCGCCACGATTTCGCTTGGCTCAGAGGCCGACACCAACGCCGCCGTCACCGCCGCTCGCGCCGCTTTTGAGGGCTGGAGCAGCACACCAAAAGCCGAGCGTCTGGCTCTGATCGAGAACCTGCTCAACATATATAACCGTCGCAGCGACGATATGGCCGAGGCGATCAGCCTTGAAATGGGCGCGCCGATTGATATGTCAAAACAGCAACAAGTCACCTCGGGATCATGGCATATCGGCAATTTTATCCGTGCTTTCAAAGGGTTCGAGTTTGATCGGCCCCTCGGCGACCACGCCCCCAATGACCGTATCCTGCTGGAGCCAATCGGCGTGGTCGGTATGATCACCCCGTGGAACTGGCCCATGAACCAGATCGCGCTCAAGACCATTCCGGCGCTGGCGACCGGCTGCACCATGATCCTCAAACCCTCGGAAATCGCCCCACTCTCGGCAATGCTGTTCGCCGAAATCATCGACGAGGCAGGCGTCCCCGCCGGTGTGTTCAACCTCGTAAATGGCGATGGTCTGGGCGTCGGCACCACCCTGTCAGGCCATAAAGACGTGGACATGATTTCGTTCACGGGCTCAACCCGCGCTGGCACCGCAATCCAGAAAAACGCCGCCGCCACCATCAAGCGCGTCGCGCTGGAGCTGGGCGGCAAAGGGGCCAACATCGTGTTTGCCGATGCCAGCGAAAAAGCCGTCAAACAGGGCGTTCTGCGCTGCATGAACAACACCGGCCAGTCGTGCAACGCGCCGACCCGCATGCTGGTTCAACGCTCGATCTACGACCAAGCCGTGAAAACCGCCGCCGAGGTTGCCGATGCCATCGCGGTTGGAAACTCCGACCAGCAAGGCCGCCATATCGGGCCGGTGGTATCCGAGGCCCAATACAACAAAATCCAGGACCTGATCGAGATCGGCATCAACGAAGGTGCGCGCCTCGTCGCCGGTGGTCTTGGCCGTCCCGATGGCCTCAATCGCGGCTATTTCGTGCGCCCGACCGTGTTTGCCGATGTTACCAACCAGATGACCATCGCGCGTCAGGAAATCTTTGGCCCGATCCTGTCAATCCTGCCCTTTGACACCGAGGAAGAGGCCATCGCCATCGCCAATGACACCGATTATGGCCTGACCAATTATGTCCAAACCGAGGACAGCAAAAAGGCCAACCGGGTCGCGCGACGCTTGCGTTCGGGCATGGTGGAGATGAACGGTCAGGGCCGTGGCGCGGGCTCACCCTTTGGCGGCTACAAGCAATCCGGCAACGGGCGCGAAGGCGGCGTTTGGGGGCTTGACGATTTCCTTGAGGTCAAATCCGTCAGCGGCTGGACACCCGAATAGGGGGCACTAAATCGCTATAAAACCTGCGAGGCTGGGCGAGCAATTCACCCGGCCTCCGCCAACAGCCGCGCATTGCCGCCTGCCGCCGTGGTGTCGATGCAAACATGCCGCTCAAGACGACATTTGGCCGCCAATTCATGCCCGCTGGCCAACCCAATTATCCGCCCGTCACGCCCCGCCAACGCAACACACGCCGCATACAAATCCTCAGGCGCGGCCCATAAGGCCACCAGATCAAACCCAAAAAGCGCGCCGAGGTGCCCATAATCAAGCCGGTCACCCAGAACTGACCCTTCAGCCACAACCACCGTTTCACACCCGTTTGCGCGCGCGATTTCCTGCTGCTCAAGCGCCGCCTCGCGGGTCGGACCAAGGCATAAAACCGTGCCGCGCCCAAACACCGAAAGCTGGTTAGACTCCCCAGTTGGACCCGGCAAACTGTTAACAAACAGACGCTTCGCTTGAGGCTTCGCCGCTTGATCCAGCGCTACCTGCACGTCGTCAAACGCCGCAAACCTCCCGCGAGCGGAGCCACAATCTATCGGCTCCTCTCGCGTAAATCGCGCCACATAGCTCGGCCCGCCAGCCTTGGGACCAGTCCCCGACATCCCCTCACCGCCAAACGGTTGCGAGCCGACAACCGCGCCAATCTGATTGCGATTAATATAGATATTGCCCACATTCAGGCGCGACGTCACCTGCTCGACCCGGTCGTCAATCCGTGAATGCATCCCGAAGGTCAAACCAAATCCAGTAGCGTTGATGGCGTTAACCACATCATCGAGCTCATGAGCGGCAAAACTCGCCACATGTAAAACCGGCCCGAACACCTCGCGCTCAAGATCGGCAATGCCGCTCACGCGCAAGACCGTAGGGGCAACAAAGCTTCCCCCATCCGGCACCACCACCCGTTTCATCACCCGCCCTTGGGCTCGGGCCACCTCAATATGCGCCTCGATCCCGTCCTTGGCCGCAGCATCAATCACCGGCCCAAGATCGGTCGCGAATTGCCACGGATCGCCAACCACCAACTCGTCCATCGCTCCAAACAACATGTTAAGAAACGGCTCGGCGATATCCTCCTGCAAATAGAGCATCCTTGTGGCCGAACAGCGCTGCCCCGCCGACTGAAACGCGCCTGCGATAATGTCGCGGATCGCCTGCTCGGGCAGCGCCGTGCTGTCCACGATCATCGCGTTCAACCCGCCGGTTTCCGCGATCAGCGGCGCATCCGGCGCCATCCCCTTCGCCATCGCGCGGTTGATCGCCTGCGCCGTCGCAGTTGAGCCCGTGAAGCACACACCAGCGATGCGCCGATCACCGCTTAAGCGCGCGCCAATCACCGCTCCCCGACCGGGCAAAAACTGCAGCACATCGCTCGGCACCCCCGCCTGATAAAAAAGATTAACCGCCCGCCAAGCGACAATCGAGGTCGCCTCCGCAGGCTTGGCCACCACCCCATTCCCCGCCGCCAACGCCGCCGCGATCTGGCCGGTAAAAATCGCCAAAGGGAAGTTCCAAGGTGAGATGCAGGCGATAATCCCGCGCAGCCTAGCCTGCCCCAAACCCTGTCCCTCATCCGCATAATACCGCAAGAAATCAACCGCTTCGCGCAACTCAGAGATCGCATCGGCGGGGGTTTTTCCTGCTTCTCGCGCCAATAAAGCGAACAACTCTCCAAAGTTTTCCTCATATAAATCAGCAACTTGCCGCAAGACATTCGCACGATCTTCTGGCAAAGCCTCGCCCCAATCACGCCCGCAGGCCAGCGCTTCCTCGGCGTCTTGCTCGCAAGCCATGCGCAGTTCACCCACCTGATCCGAGCCGTCAGCGGGGTTGAAGACAGCCACGCTTTCACCCCCCGCAAGAGCCCCCGCAATCATCGCCTCCGCCCGCCATTCGGCTTTCTGAAACCCTGCGCGGGCGTCGGTAATTTCCTCCACATCCCCGCGCTCATGCAAGTCCCACCCCCGCGAATTTCGTCGCTCAGCGTAAAGATCGCCGGGTCGCAAAACCGCCCCCGAGGCGGATAGTTCACCATCACCAATCACCGAAAAAGGATCAGCGGCCACCTGTTCCGGCGCCACATCCTCGTCAACAATCTGATTGACAAAAGAGCTATTGGCCCCGTTTTCCAACAGCCGCCGCACCAGATACGCCAACAAGTCGCGATGGGTGCCAACCGGCGCGTAAATCCGACAGCGCGTCCCCTCGCGCGCCAAAACCAGACGGTGCAATGTCTCGCCCATGCCTTGCAGTCGCTGAAACTCAAACCCCTGCAAATCCGGGGCCATCTCAACAATCGCGGCCACCGTATGCGCATTATGGGTCGCAAATTGCGCATAGATCCGGTCCCCCATGCCCAAGAGCGCCCGCGCGCATAAAATATAAGACGCATCCGTCGCAGCCTTGCGCGTGAAAACCGGAAAACCCGCCAGCCCCTCGACCTGCGCGCGCTTAATCTCGCTGTCCCAATATGCGCCCTTGACCAACCGCACCATAATCCGCCGATCAAGGCTTTTGGTGAGGGTATAAAGCCAATCCAAAATCGGCCCCGCGCGCTTGCTATAGGCCTGAACCACCACCCCAAAACCGTCCCATCCGGCAAGGTCGGGATCACGCAAAACCGCCTCAATCACGTCAAGCGACAGGTCCAGCCGGTCGGCCTCTTCAGCGTCGATATTGAAACCCATTCCGGCCTTGGCCGCTTGGCGCGCAAGGGTGCGAGTACTGGCAACAAGCTCGCGCAAAACCCGCTCCCGCTGCCCGAATTCATAGCGCGGATGTAAGGCCGACAGCTTAACCGAAATGCCGGGGTTTTCGCGAATATCTTGCGAGGTCGAAACCGCCCCAAGGTCGCGGATTGCCGCTGAATAAGCGTCAAAATAGGTGCGCGCATCGCCAGCAGTTAACGCCGCCTCGCCCAGCATATCGTAGGAAAACCGATAGCCAAGCTTGGCGAGTTTTGCCCCCCGCTTCACCGCCTCGTCAATGGTGCGACCAAGCACGAACTGATGGCCCATCTCGCGAATCGCCTGACCAACCGCCTTGCGGATCACCGGCTCTCCCAGCCGTTTGACAGCACGATGAAGGGTTGCCGCCACCCGTCATCCGTTAACACTTTGCCCGTCAGCATCAGCGCCCAAGTGGACGCATTAACCAATGAAGAGCTAGAATGCCCCAAATGCGCTCCCCAAGCTGAAGGTGCGATTTTATCCTCAATCAACGCATCCACCGTCTGCGGATCGGGTACGCGCAACAACGCCTCGGCCAGACACATAAGCGCCACACCTTCATCGGTCGAAAGCCCGTATTCAGCCAGAAAAACCTCCATCAAGCCGGGCGCATTATCGCTGCGAATGGCCCGCACCAAATCGACCGCGCGGTCGGTGATTTTACGACGGGTTTCAACATTCAGGGGCTCTGCGCCCTCCAGCCGTTTCAATACCTGAACTTCGTCATCCAGATGGGTCGAGTTGATGGTTTGGCGCAGGGCTTGAAGGGACGACATTGGCTCTCTCCTTGACGTAATCACGCGGCAACGCTATCAAAAAGCTTAAAGTCATGTTGCCTTGGTTTCGTATAATTTCGGCTCATAGCCTTTAGTTTCGCCATAAATTAGGGCCTTTTCAGTATGTTTGAAGATCAACACAGGAAACTTGACCGTTACGACGAGCAAATATTGGTGATCTTGTCCAAGGATGGACGCCTGCCGATCACCGATCTAGCGCGTAAAATCGGCCTCTCCAAAAGCCCTTGTCAGGTGCGGGTGGGGCGGCTGCAAAAACAGGGTTATATCCTCGGGTTTCGGGCCACACTGAACGCCGAAAAACTGGGCCAAGACCATGTGGCTTTTGTCGAGGTCAAACTGACCGACACCACCGAGCGCGCGCTTGATGCCTTCAACCAAGCCGTGCGCACTGTGCCAGAGATCGAGCAGTGCCATATGATCGCCGGCTCATTCGATTATCTGTTGAAAATCCGAACCACAAGCATCCGTACTTATCGGCAGGTTTTAGGCGAAACAATCTCCAATTTGCCCCATATTGGCAGCACCTCAACCCATGTTTCCATGCAGGCCGTTAAGGATAATGCCTATTAACCTTTCGAACCTACAGCCAGTCCCCGTAAAAATCCGCGCACTATAGGAAGACGTGTTAAAAAATCCGTCCTTCACCCCCTAGCCAGAGTTTTCCAGCTTGGCCCGCGATAACATCCCGAACAAATCACGCGGATCATCCGGGTCTGCCAGCAGGTCCAAATTCATATATTGGCCGGTTTTTTGCAACTGGTCGCGCACAAATCGCAAGGCTGAAAAATCCTCAATCGCAAAGCCCACCGAGTCAAAAAGCGTGATCTCGGCGCGGTCGCTGCGCCCCGGAGCCTCGCCTAAAAATACCCGCCAAAGCTCGGTCACCGGATGGTCGGCGCTAAGCTGCTGGATTTCGCCCTCAACCCGCGTTTGAGGTGGGTATTCAACAAAGATATTGGCGCGCAGCAGGATGTCGTGATGCAGCTCGGTTTTACCCGGACAATCACCCCCAATCGCGTTGATATGTACCCCGCTGCCGACCAAATTATCGGTCAATATCGTGGCATATTGCTTGTCTGCGGTACAGGTTGTGATGATGGAAGCCCCCGAAACAGCATCTTCAACAGATGTGCATGGGACCACATCAATCCCCATATTTTCTATATTAACCAACGCCTTAGATGTCGCCCTCGGGTCAACATCAAACAGCCGGACGCGGTCTATGCCACAAATTGCCTTAAACGCTGCCACTTGGAATTCGCACTGCGCCCCATTGCCGATCACCGCCATCACGCGCGCGCCTTCTGGTGCCAAATACCGCGCAGCAAGAGCGGACATCGCCGCCGTTCGCAGCGCAGTCAGCAAAGTCATTTCCGACAGCAACACCGGATAGCCATTACCGACATTGGCCAAGAGACCAAACGCCGTAACCGTCTGCAACCCCTCTTTGGTGTTTTTTGGGTGGCCGTTAACATATTTGAAACCATAAACCTCACCGTCGCTGGTCGGCATCAACTCAATCACCCCTTCACTGGAATGCGATGCAACCCGAGGGGTCTTGTCGAACATCTCCCAACGCCGAAAATCCTGCTCGATATATTCGGCCAGCCCAATCAAAACCTGCTCCAGACCGATGGCATGAACCAGCTTCATCATGTGATCGACGCTGACAAATGGCACCATTGCCAATTTCGACGGGGGGGGCGCTTTCGCCGTGCTCATCTTAATACCCTTCCTCAAAATCTGTTGGTTGGACGGTCAAGAACCTTGCGCCCCATCAAACTGCCGGTCAGATCAACCATCAGTTGGGCGGTTCGTCCGCGCTCATCCAAAAACGGATTTAGCTCCACCAGATCAAGCGAACTTACCAAACCAGTATCGCAGAGCGTCTCCATAATCAGATGTGCTTCGCGAAAAGTGGCCCCGCCCGGAACCGTGGTCCCGACCGCCGGGGCAATTGCCGGATCAAGAAAATCGACATCAAAGCTCACATGCAGCAACCCGTTCGCAGCCTTGACTTTCGCCAAAAACTTGTGCAGCGGTGGCAAGATACCTGTCTCGTCAATAGAGCGCATATCATTGACATCTATAGATAATTCGGCCAAGCGTCGTTTTTCGATTGGATCTACGGACCGAATTCCCATCATGCAGATATTTTCAAACGGCACCGGATTTTTCAGCTTCGGGAAATACGGCTCAAACCCCGGCAAGCCGGTAAAATACGCGAGCGGAACTCCGTGCAAATTGCCACTTTCGGTCGTGTCCGGTGAGTGTATGTCCGGGTGAGCGTCGAGCCAAAGCACAAACAGGGGCCGGTCCAAATCGGCCGCATGCTGCGCCATTCCGGCGACCGTGCCTGCAGCAAGACAGTGATCGCCCCCAAGAAATATCGCAAACCCTTTGGTCGCCGCCGCTTTGGCGGTTTCGGTCAGCGCAGCGGTCCAGCCAATCATCGCTTCGGGGTGGCGCGCGCCAGAAAGCGCATTCTCAGGCAGCGGCAACATCCGAGGTGTGACGTCACCTTGATCGCAAACCGTGTGACCGAGGTTTTCAAGCATCGCGCCAAGCCCCGCCGTGCGATATGATGCAGGGCCCATGATACATCCGGCCTGACTCGCTCCGGTTTCAACCGGCGCACCTACGAGGATACAGTGTTTGCTCAAGCTAGCTCTCCTGAAATTACTGGAATTTACCCATTCTAGACCGTGAAATCGCCTCAAATTAGTCCATAAATTGCGCAAATTAGTTGGTGACTGATCAATCTGCATAGTCTAATTAGTCATAATGGATAGTAGCGATCAAAAGATCATCGCCGCGCTTCGTAAAGATGGCCGCGCATCGATCTCGACCCTCGCCGCCGATCTGTCCCTGTCGCGCACCACCGTAAAGACGCGAATTGATCGCCTGCTGGCCAGCGGCGAAATCGTTGGTTTTACCGTCGTTTTGCCTCGGGACGCTATCCAAGCCCCGGTGCGCGGCCAGATGATGATCTCGATTGCGGGGCGCGGAACCGAGCGGGTCATTCGCCAGCTTTCAGCCATGAGCGCGGTCGAAATCTTGCACACAACCAACGGCAAATGGGATTTAATCGCGGAACTTAGTGCTGACAGTTTGAAACAGCTTGATGGAATTCTGCGCCAAATCCGCCTGATGGACGGCATTTCAACCAGCGAAACCAACCTGCTATTGGCAACCCGGAAAATGTCACGCGCGGCTTCATCCGCCGGGCATTCAACCG
Organism: Alphaproteobacteria bacterium; assembly: GCA_013151335.1. Classification (GTDB taxonomy): domain Bacteria; phylum Pseudomonadota; class Alphaproteobacteria; order Rhodobacterales; family Rhodobacteraceae; genus UBA5972. Next base: position 13,752 of record JAADIJ010000003.1, read on the forward strand.
ATCCGCAATAGAAAACCCGCGCTCAAAACGGACAAGATGCCTTAAATTTTACTCTTTTTCCACCGTCAGGATGATATATCGTCAAGCTCTCCGCGTGCAGCATCAAACGGTCCGAGGCCGCAAGCGCCGCCCCCGTTGCGTAAAACCTGTCGCCCAAGATGGGATGACCAATCGCCAACATATGCACCCTTAACTGATGGCTCCTCCCTGTTTTAGGCATTAGTTTCAACGCTGTAACTCGCTCCGTTCGCGAAATAACCGACCAGCGGGTTTGTGCGAGTTTGCCGGTTTCAGCGCAGATTTTTTGCAGCGGTCGATTGGGCCAGTCAACAATTAGCGGCAAATCGACCTCACCGTCATCAGGACTGACCTCCCCCCAAACCTCCGCACGGTAAGTTTTCTCCACATGGCGGCGCTCAAACTGCAAGCCAAGATGGCGTTGAGAGGCGCGCGTCATCGCAAAAACCATCAGCCCCGACGTATCCATGTCCAACCGATGCACCAGTAACGCCTCGGGAAAGGTCGCTTTTACTCTGGTTTCAAGACAATCTTTATGGTCCTCGGCCTTGCCCGGCACTGACAACAATCCAGTCGGCTTATCTACCAACAGCAATTCATCGTCGCGATAAATTACGGTAACCGGACCGCTCGGCGGGCAATATTGAAAACTATTGTTCATGGCCTTCATAAATAACCCATGCTGCGCGGTAATTGCGATTTGCTCTTGTATTTATGGTCCATTCATCCGACTCTTCCAGCTGAAAACGTCAAGTTAGGATCGCCCAAAATGCACCCGACAATCCGACGCATGCAAGCCATTATCACCAATCGCGACTCCGCTGCAATCGGCTCAATTCTCGCGGAAAACATAGAATTCCTACCGCCAACCTATTGGAAAACATGGACCGGACGCGAGACCGTATCCCTGATACTTGGCCATGTATTCACCGTGTTAACCGATTTTCGCTATCGTCGCGTTTTGGGCGATGATCTTGACTGGTCTCTGGAGTTCCTCTGTAAAATAAACGACTTGGATGCCGTTGGCGTCGATCTTATTACGCTTGATAGTCAAGGGTTGATTGTCAGATTCGAAGTGGTAATGCGCCCGCAGAAATCCGTTGCTGCCTTGCGAAAAGCCATGAATGCCCACGTTTTGGCCGACCCAAATATTTTGCACCACCAATAGCCAGAGCCGCAGAAAATTTTCCGGCATCACCCCTCATGACCGCCCCGATCAAGCCATATGCGCCCCCATGTTCACATTCTTACCCGCAGAGATTTCGGGTCATAGAGTGGTTTTAACGAAATTCGCGCCTTCACCCGCACCCCGGCAACATCAATTTCATAACTTGAAGCAAGAACCTCCTCGTGACTTTGACCTTTGCACGGAACATAACCCATGCCGACCGCCGCGCCCAAGCTGTGGCCATAATTCCCGCTAGAGAGATATCCTACAATCTCGCCATCCCGCAAAATCGGCTCGTTGTGGTAAAGCATTGGCTCTGGGTCAGTTAGTAAAAACTGTGCCAAACGTTTTTCCAGCCCATTTTCCCTTCTGGCCAATACTGCGTCACGGCCAATGAAATCGTGCTTGTCCATTTTGACTGCAAAGCCAAGCCCCGCCTCCAAAACGTGATCCTCGCAGGTGATATCATGACCGAAATGGCGAAACCCTTTTTCGATCCTGCAACTATCCATCATATGCAGACCACATAGTTGCGCCCCGAACCCCAAACCGGCTTGGTGCAGGGTTTCGAACACATGGCCACACATATCAGCGGAGACATATATCTCCCAGCCAAGCTCCCCCACGTAAGAGACCCGATGTACCCGCGCCAGTCCCATGCCAATCTCGATCTGCTGCGCCGTTCCGAATGGGTTAATTTCATTGCTAAAATCATTCGGTGAGACGGCCTGCATCAGCGCCCGGGCATTTGGCCCCATCACCGCCAACACCCCATCACTCGCGGTAACATCCGTAATGATGGCACGCCAGCTACCTTGATGTCGACGCATCCAAGTCTCGTCCGCCAAACGGCTTGCGGCAGGGGTTACCACCAGAAAACTGTCGCCGCTTAGGCGGGTGACGGTGACATCGGCCTCGATCCCTCCCCGCGTATTTAAAAACTGCGTATAAACGATTTTGCCCACCGGCACCGCCATATCGGCCCCGCAAATATGGTTCAAAAACGCCTCAGCATCTGGGCCTTCAACCCGTAATTTTCCAAATGAGGACATGTCGTATATCCCCACATTCTCGCGCACAGCCCGATGCTCAGACGCACTGTTTTCAAACCAGTTCTGGCGCTTCCAGCTATATTCATATGCGCGCACCTGACCCGGACGTGCAAACCAGTTTGCCCGTTCCCATCCCGCAACTTCGCCCATGACAGCCCCCTGATCCAACAGGTGCTGATGAAATGGCGAGCGTCTAATCCCTCTGGCCGTCGCCTTCTGCCGATAAGGAAAATGGTCCGCATATAGCAATCCAAGCGCCTCTTTAGACCGCTCAAACAGATATGTCTTATTGCCCTGAAACGGTTGATTTCGCACGACATCAACATCGCCCAGATCAAATGGTTTTTCGCCCTCCTCCATCCACTGCGCCAACGCCATCCCAGCCCCACCGGCGGACTGGATACCGATGGAGTTAAAACCAGCGGCCACATAATAGTTCTCAACCTCCGGGCTTTGACCCAGATTATAGGCATCATCCGGGGTAAAGCTTTCAGGACCGTTAAAAAATGTGTGAATTCCCGCATTTTCCAATAGAGGCATCCGCGCAATCGCCCGCTCCAATATTGGCTCGAAATGGTCGAAATCCTCCGGCAACTGGTCAAACTCAAACCCCTCGGGAATGCCGTCCATCCCCCAAGGTTTTGCGTTCGGCTCAAACGCGCCCAACAGATATTTTCCCGCGTCCTCCTTATAATAGGCGCATTCATCGGGCACGCGAAGCACCGGCATTTGCTCCAAACCCTTGATCGGTTCGGTCACAATATAAAAGTGTTCACAGGCATGCAGCGGTACATTCACGCCCGCCATTCGCCCGACTTCATGCCCCCACATCCCCGCGCAATTAACCACAAAATCAACGTCAATTTCACCACGCGCATCCCCTTGCTGCCAATGGACACTAGCCGCCCGTCCGCCCGTTGTATCTATCGCCGTAACCTTGACGTTTTCAGCCACCAAAGCCCCTCGCATCCGCGCACCTTTTGCCAGCGCCAGCGCGATATTTGCTGGGTCGCCCTGCCCGTCCGTCGGCAGCCAAACACCAGCTTTCACATCCCGGATATTCAAATGCGGATATCGACCAAGCACCTCTTTTGGCGAGATTTCCTCCACTGGCACCCCAAACGCACGAGCCATGGCAGCAGCGCGAAAAATCTCTTCGCGCCGCGCATCAGTCAGGGCAACCGTGATTGACCCAACCGTGCGAATTCCGGTGGCAATACCGGTTTCAGCTTCAAGCCCGCCATAAAGCTCCGCCGAATAGCGCGCCAGTTTGGTCATATTGGCGCTCGCCCGTAACTGCCCGATCAAGCCCGCCGCATGCCAAGTGGTTCCACTGGTCAGCTTTTTTCGCTCCAGCAAAACCACATCCCTCCAGCCAAGCTTGGCCAAATGATAGGCCACAGAGCAGCCGATAATACCGCCGCCAATGATGACAACACGGGCCTTACGAGGAAGATCGTGCATTTAGTTCACCCTTAAACTTAGTTCAATAACACCGACATTCACGACCATTTTCACAAGCTTCATGCCTTGATCCTTTCGTTTTCCGGGTCCCATATTGGCTGATCCGGCTGCACGACGGCACCACAGCGCTTACCATAAATCTCGACCTCCAGCTTGGTCCCCGCCTGCGCCAAGTCCGCCCGAACCATAGCCAGCGCAATCGAGGCTCCGACCCGGTAGCCCCACCCCCCCGACGTGGTTTCACCAACGACCTGATCATCGTGCCAAACCGTTGACATATAAGGTGTATCTGCATTGCCTGCATCAACAATCAGCGTAACGAACCGCCGATTAACTCCGCGCTCCTGCTCCGCCCTAATCGCCACCTTGCCAACAAAATCCTGCGGCTTATCCAACCTCACAAACCGGCCCAATCCGGCCTCCAATATGGAGTAATCGGTCGATAAATCTCCTTTCCATGTGCGATAACCTTTCTCCAACCGCAGCGAATCTAGCGCAAACATACCAAAAGGTTTAATACTAAACTTTTCCCCTTCCATCATAATCGCACTAAAAACTTCCGCCGTATCAGCCGTGTAAGAATGAAGCTCCCACCCCAGTTCCCCCGCATAACAAACGCGTGCCAGCCGTACGGAATATCCCTTTATTTCAACTAGTTGATGACTTAACCACGGCAGATTCAGATCACCATCACAGACCCTCGACAGAACATCCCGGCTCTTGGGTCCCGCAAGAATTTGCGTCATATAATCAGCGGTTTCATTGACAACCTGAATAGGCGAACCCTCGGGAATACGCGACTTTATCACCTCCAGATCATGCCATTCGGCCGCCCCGGCAGTAATCAGGTAAAACTCGTCCTCTTCGAGGCGCATCACCGATATTTCTGTCAAAATTCGCCCGCGGCTGTCGGCCACATATATCAACCCGATCCGACCGATTTTGGGAATTCCGCCAACGCCAAAGCCCCGCAGCCATTCATCCGCACCGAGCCCCGTGACGTGATAGCGCGAAAAGCCCGGCAGATCGAGGAGACCCACCCCATCGCGAACCGCCTCACACTCCTCGCGAATGCGCGCTTGCCACGGCCCCGCCCGCACCCAAGTTTGCGTCGCCGCCTCGGAAATATCGTCGCCCTCATGCGCAAACCAGTTGGCCCGCTCCCAGCCATTATAGGCGCCCATCTGCCCGCCAAGCGCACGAATATCCCCATCGATTGGCGACAATTTCTTGTCCTTTCCCGCAGGCCAGCGATGATGGGGAAAATGCATGGCATATTCATTGGCGTAAATTTGACGCCCGTTAACCAAGCAGTAATCCGAATCGGTGTAATCAGTGAAACGGCGCGGATCACACGACCACATATCCCACTCGGTTTGCCCCTCGGTAATCCACTCGGCAAGAACTTTGCCGGCCCCACCGCCTTGAGCGATGCCAAAGGTAAAGACGCAGGCCTCAAACGCATTTGGCACGCCGGGCATCGGACCGATCAGCGGATTGCCATCCGGGGTATAGGGAATCGGCCCGTTGATAACTTTGGAAATGCCAGTCTTGCCCAGCAACGGCACGCGGGCCATGGCATCCTCAATATACCATTCCAGACGTTCTAGATCGTCTGGATAAAGCTGAAAGCTGAAATCCTCGGGCATAGGATCCTCGGGCGTGACCCAGTGCGCATGACAGTTTTTCTCATAAGGTCCAAGATTCAGGCCATTTTTTTCCTGCCTGAGGTAATAGGAGGTGTCCACGTCACGCAAAAGCGGCAGTTTTTTCCCGGTCTCGCGGGAATATTCCATGATTTCCGGGATTTCTTCGGTCAGCATATATTGATGGCTCATCACCATCATCGGCACGCGGCGACCACCAAAGGGCCGAAACCACTCGCCCACGCGCTGCGCATAATAGCCCGCCGCGTTCACCACATATTCACAACGGATATCGCCTTGTTCAGTGTGAACGATCCACTCACCGCCCGCGCGCGAAACCCCGGTCGCCGGGCAAAACCGCATGATACGCGCACCCATGTCGCGCGCGCCCTTGGCCAGCGCCTGAGTCAGTTGCGCGGGATCAATATCCCCGTCGGCGGGATCATAAAGCACACCTTTCAGATCGTGGGTCTCAAGGAAAGGGTACTTCTCTCGCGCCTCTTTGGGCGACAGGATTTCAAGCTCCATACCCTGATGCAGTCCCATGCCACACGCGCGCGAAAACTCTTGCATCCGTTCTTGAGAATGCCCAAGGCGCAGCGATCCGGTGACGTGATAATTCATCGGATAATCAACCGCTGCCAGTTCGGTCGAATAGCGCTGCATATTCATAAGCGACCAACTGGTGGAAAACGTCGGCACGTTTCCCGCCGCGTGCCAAGTCGAACCCGCCGTCAGCTCGTTCTTTTCCAGCAACACGCAATCGCTCCAACCTGCGCGCGCCAGATGAAACAGCGACGACGTGCCAACGACACCGCCACCAATTATTACCACGCGGGCCGAGTTTGGAAAATCAGACATTGGTTCCCTCCTGTTCAGTTAATAAGTAGGCGCGCGGCCAGTCCGCCAAACACAACCGCCGCGACCCTGTGCATTCGGCGCGCCGAGCGACGCATCCGCTCCGCCATCACCCCCGCGAAAACCCCATATGCTCCGTCGCTCAACAATCCGCCGATGGCCAGAAACCCGCCCAGCCATAAGATTTGTTGCCAGATCGGACCGATTTTCGGATCAGTAAATTGCGGCAGAAACGCCAATACAAACAAGGCCACCTTGGGGTTAAGGATGTTGGTCAAAAAGCCGCGCCGAAACGCCCGCCAGACATCGCCTCGTCCCTTTTCGCTGGATAGTTCCCCCGACACCCGCCAGCTTTGCCACGCCAAAACCGCCAGATACCCGGCACCCACATACCTTATAAGCGAATACGCACCCGGCACGCTCAACAACAGCGCGGCCAGCCCCGCCGCCGCAAGCATCACATGCACCAACACCCCCAACGAAATACCAACCGCCGCCGCCAACCCGGCCTTTGGCCCGCCCGCCATTCCTGACGCCAACGTGAACATCATATCAACACCAGGCGTCAGATATAACAGCAACGCCGCGCCCAAGAACGTGGCGATGGTCACCGGATCCATTGCAGCGAGTGTGGCCAACATCACCGCGTCTCCATCTGTGGCAAACCATCATCGATCTGGTAATAGTCACCCTTGTCAGCCACGTAGATATGGCCCGAGACCTCTATATTGGTGGGGCTTTCAAGCGCGCCCATTGCCACGGAAACCTGCGCGCTCCCCGCCGCGTGCCAGAACAGGCTGGAGCCGCATTTCCCACAAAATCCCCGGCTCGCCTTGGCCGAGCTTTGATACCATGTCAGCCCGTCATCAGCATATAGGTGCAAATCCGCGTCCGCGACCGCAGTTGCCACGTAATAATGCCCGCTGGTTTTGCGGCATTGCGTGCAGTGGCAAGCCAGCGCTGGTCGCATTGGGCCAGTTAACTTAAACCTCACCGCCCCGCATTCGCATGATCCTTTGAGCATCGCGCTCTCCTTAAAAGGTTACCTAATAGACCGGTGGCGCGATCACCCAGATCGCTACCGCCGGAATGTCATATGGATTGGCCCAGCCATGTGCCTCGCCGCGAATGCGAAAACTGTCGCCGGGACGAATGGTAAATTCACGCCCGCCAATGGTCAGATCGAGCTTGCCACTAATAAGATATCCGACCTCCTGCGTAGGCCGAAGGATGGGCTCGGGCAGGCTCGCGCCGGGCTGAAAAACCGAATGCACCACCTCAAAATCATCGGTCAGATCGGGCGAGAGCATCTCCTCTACCAGCCCCGCCTCGCCCGAGCCTATTTTACGCCGCGCGCCTTGGCGCACCACATAACCCTGTTCTGCCTCCGGAGCGTCGCTTTGGCCAAAAAACAGCGAGAGCGGCACGTCAAAAACCAGCGCGATCAGCCGCAGATCGTCGATGGACGGATGCGAAAGATTTCGCTCGACCTGACTAACCCACCCAACAGAGCGCCCAAGCCTGTCGGCAAGCGCCGTCAGCGTCATTCCCCGTGCATGGCGCAAGGCCCGCAGGTCGGCGCCGAGGCTTTTGCTGTGAATGTCTAGTGATTTCTGCACGTCCAGAGGAGTCCTATATGAAATTTGATCCATATTTTTCATGAATGAGAATCATCGGGAGGTCTAAGCCAATTGCGACATGGGCGTCGGATTGCAGCATTTTCGACAATCAGGCAATAATTTTCGCACATGCTCTTGTATATTTATATATATGAATAAACTTAAGTTTATTTACGTATTTCAATCTTCTGATAGATTTCAATCAGGCCAAAAATGATTTTGTTTGCCTTCATCGCCAACAAGCACGCTGGTATGTAACCATGAAAAGGACCAACAAATGACCACTCAGAAATCACTGGCCCGTCGCCTCTCCGCCGGAATTATCGCAGCAACCCTGATCACCACCGCCGCCTTCGCGCAAACCAGCATAGTTGACAGCGCCATCGCAAAGCTGCGCGCAGACGGCTTCACTCAATTTCAAGTAGGCCGGACATTTTTCGGACGGATCAAGATCGACGCCATCTCGCCGACGGCCGCGCGCGAGATCATCATGAACCGCGCCACTGGCGAGGTCCTGCACGAGGTTGACATGACCGCGAAAATGGATGCGATGCGGGCAGAGTTTGCCAACAACGGCGCGACCATGGGCACAATGGACGCCACCAGCACAATGGGTGGCACTGGCACAATGGGCAGCGCGAGCAGCTCAGGTGGCATGGGCAGCTCCGGCGGAACAGGTAGTTCAGGCGGCTCAGGCGGAATGGGCGGAACAAGCGGCTCCGGCGGCATGGGCGGCTGATAGCGCTCCTAATCGCAGCGCGGCAAACCCATCGCCGCGCTGCTTTTTGACTTGAAACAAAGGAAATTCATCAATGAAACTCGCCGCAGGATTTCGCGCAGACAAAATACTCCTCGTGCTGATCATCATCCTCCAAGCTCTGTTTTCCGGCTTTTACATCCTCGACTTTGCGCTTGATGTATCCGGCATCCGCACCGTGCCCATGAGCTGGGAGTATTACGAGATCGTGCAGGCAGCAACCATCGTCGGTCTGGTTCTTGGGGTGGTTATGGGGGTGATTATGCTACTGAACTTGCTGCGCCGCATGCGCGAAGTCAACTCAACCGTGCTGGCCGCAACCGGCGCGTTTCACGACCTCATGCAGCTCAAATTCGCCCAATGGGGCCTGTCCCCGTCCGAGCGCGACGTAGCAACTTTCACCATCAAAGGCCTCTCCAACGAGGAGATCGCAGACATTCGCGGCAAAAGTGTCGGCACCATAAAGTCCCAATGCAACGCCATCTATCGCAAGGCCGCAGTGACCGGCCGCGCCCAGTTGATCAGCCTGTTTATAGAGGATCTGGCCGCGCCGACCGCCTGATCTCGCAGGCTCAATTGCGCAGGTTTCGGGTGGCCGCGGCACCGAAATTCCGCCATGCTCACCGTGCAAGCGCCTCGAAATCCGGGCCAATCAAGGACGCATTATGAGCCAAAACCCCTATCATTACGACGTGATCGCCCGCGCGCTGGCCTTTATGGACCAACACGCCCAGACCAGACCTGATCTCGGACAAATCGCGGCGGCGACGGGTCTCAGCACCGCCCATTTTCAACGTGTGTTCAGCAAATGGGTCGGCGTTTCACCCAAACGCTACCAACAATATCTCGAGCTCAATCTCGCCAAAACCCTGCTTAAACAGCGCAAGTCCCTGCTCGACACCGCCGTCGGTTCGGGCCTGTCGGGGGCCTCGCGCCTCCACGATCTGTTCCTGAAATGGGAGGCAATGACCCCCGGCGATTACGCCAAAAAAGGCCAAGGCCTGACCATCCGCTATGGCTGGTTTGACGGCCCCTTTGGCGAGATGCTGGCAATGGGAACCACCCGCGGCCTCTGCGGATTGGCGTTTAGCACCGAATGTGGGCGCGCCCACGCCTTGGTCGACATGTCCGCCCGCTGGCCAAATGCCCAGATCCTGCACGAACCGGACGCGATCCGCATGTGGGTAAACGCCGCCCTTGGCACCACCAAAAACCACGCGCAACTACATCTAATCGGCGCCCCGTTTCAGATCAAGGTCTGGGAGGCGCTGCTGGCCATCCCCTCAGGCCACGTCACCACCTACTCCGAAATCGCCCGCCATATCGGCACACCAAAAGCCATGCGCGCAGTGGGAACCGCGGTCGGGCGCAACCCCGTCAGCTGGCTGATCCCCTGCCACCGGGTGCTGCGCGTCAGCGGCGATCTGGGCGGCTATCACTGGGGCCTGCCGCTAAAACGCGCGATGCTGGCACGCGAGGCCGCCCGACTAGAGGCCAGTTTATAAACCAAACCGATAAACTCCCGCATGGATTTGCCCCCATGTTAAACAGCCGCATGCACAGGGCTGGAAAACTTGGTAAACTGCCCCCATATCTGACAAAAATCAAAGGTCGATTATGATACAGCTTACCAAACCCCTTGGCCTCATCGCCGTCAGCGCCTTTACTCTTTCCGCCTGCGTTGCGCCGAACCTAACGCCGACGCCCGCCGCGCCAAATGCCGCCATCACCCCCACCGCCCAAACCCTTGTCGCGCAGGAAACGGCGTTGCGTGCCGGTCTTGGCGGCGGCGATATTGTCATCGTTAACACTGGCTCACAGTTGGACCTGACCTTTCCCGAGGCGATCATCTTTGATGGCGCAGGCGCGGATTTAAGCATTGGTATCAAAGGCCGTCTCGCCATTCTTGCCAGCAATATCAATAACTTCCCCAATACGACCGTCGGCATTTTCGGCCACACCGACAGTAACGGCCCCGCCAGTTTCAATCTACAACTCTCCGCAGACCGCGCCGACGCCATCTATAATCTCTTCGTGCGCGCCGGGGTTTCGATCGGTCGATTAACCGCCACCGGACGAGGCGAGACCGATCCCGTCGCCACCAATCTCACCGCAGAAGGTCGCCTCAAAAACCGCCGCATAGAGATCATAATCCGCCCCAGAGGCAACCTGATGGGCATCTAAAACCGCACCAGTGGATTGCTCTGGCGCCAAACTGGTCATATAATCTGACCAATCGAGGTTCAGGAGCGCCCATGCCCTTTCAGAAGATCGAGGCCGAAAAGTTGTCGGCTCAGGTGGTTCGCCAGATCGAACAATTGATCCTGCGCGGCATCTTGCGCCCCGGCGAACGCTTCCCTTCCGAGCGTGACCTCGCCGCGCGCCTTGGTGTTTCACGCCCATCCTTGCGCGATGCCCTCAACACCCTCGAGCAACAAGACCTTCTGACCACCCGTCCCGGCGCCGGGGTTTTCGTGGCCGATTTTCTCGGCTCGGCCTTTGCCGCGCCCCTAATGCGCCTGTTTGCGACCCATGACGAGGCGTTGTTTGACTACCTCACATTTCGCCGCGATCTCGAGGGCCTGGCCGCCGCCCGCGCTGCTCATTTGGCCAGCGATACCGACCTCAAAACCATCGCCACCATCTTTGCCAAGATGGAGCGCGCCAGCCGCCTTGGCGATCCGGAAAACGAGGCGAAACTGGACGCCGAGTTCCATCTCTCGATCATAGAGGCCTCGCATAATGTGGTCATGCTCCACATGATGCGCTCGATGTTTCAGATGTTGCAGGCTGGGGTTTTTTACAACCGTAAGATTATCTTTGCCCAGCAAACCACCCGACGGGCTTTGCTTGCTCAACACCGCGATATTCACCTTGCACTGGCCGCGCGCAAGCCGGATTTGGCGCAAGCGGCGGTCAATATCCACCTCGACTTCGTCACCGCTGCCATGCGCGACCATAAGCGCGCCGAGCAAAACGAATCGGTCGCCAAACTGCGCCTGGAACACGAACGTCGCCGCTCTTAGCGCGGCAAATAATCGGCGTTTGTTTCCTGGCGCGTGCTAATTCCGACCCATTTCAGACATTGAACCAAGTACTTCGCGGGTTAACCAACCGCCTTTGACTCAATTTTTCAACGATGCCATGGTTTTACCATATTTTAATAGTCGGAGGCAGACATGAATAAAACGTTAATTTTAGCAGCTCTTTTAGCCGCTTCAGCATCCGCTGGGCAGGCACAAACCTATGGAACCGGCGCCTATCCCGACAACTGGCAAGGGGGTCCACCCCTGCCGCCGATCAACCAGCCAATGGGCTATGTTCAACAACCCCAGGGTTATTATGCCCAGCCACGCGTGCAATATGTCGAGCCGCAAGAAACCTACATGCAGCCCTATTACGCGCAACCGCAAGTCCGGTACGCACAACCGCAAGCCCAAGTTTATCTGCAACCACCAATCCGTTATGCGCAACCGCAAGGCCGCTATGTGCAGACGCAAACCTATGTCACGCGCGCCTATTTGGGCAACTACATCGTTGAGCAGCGCGCACCGCTGGTCCAAGGCCCGCCTCAGTCGCGTTGCGTGGTTGCCAACCTCAACGGCACCGCCCTACAAGAAGGATGTGGCATGGTCAGCATCAATCCCGCCGACGCCCCGATGCTGCGCCAGAAATTCAGCGCCTATCGCCGCAATTCCGGCTACGTGCTGAACTTACCCGCCGATTCCGAGTATCGTTAACGACGGATAAAATCGGCGCATAACGCCCCTCCATCAAACACCAAAACACCCCCGGCCAGCAATGACCGGGGGTGTTTTAACATTAAGCCTTGTGCCTCAGCCCGCAAACCTGATCAGTTCAACTTGGTCCCGACCTCGCCAATCGCGGTGTCAATCAGCGCGCCGCCCTGCTTGGCAGTCATAGAGTTGGCGATCACGTCACCCGCCGCCGCAACCGCCACCGCGATTGCAGTGTCGCGCACTTCTCTGACCGCCGCTGCCTGAGCGGAAACGATCTGATCTTCGGCGGCTTTGAGGCGGCGAACAATCGATTGCTTCAAATCCTCTTTGGCCTGCAAGGCCGCAGTTGCCGCCTCCGCTTTGGCATGCACGATGATTTGCTTGGAATGCTCGACCACTTCTTTTTGCTTGCGTTCATAAGAGGCCAAAATGGTCTGCGCCTCTTCGCGCAAAGCGCGCGCTTCTTCCAGTTCCTGGCGAATACCGACGGCGCGTTTATCCAGCATTCCGGTCAACAAGCCCGGCACTTTGTAATAAATCAGCACGCCCACAAACAAGACAAACGCCAGTGTCACCACGGCTTCGACGTTTTGCAACGAGAAGAAAGGCTCTTCGGCGGCAGCGGCAGGAAGTGCCGTCACTGCGCTCAGCGCAAATCCCGCAAAGACAACGGGGATAAATCTGACTATCTTCATGACCCTACCCTTTCAGCTTTGCGGCAACCGCCGCGTTCACCGCTTTGGCGTCGCCAGAGCCGGGCAAGATCATGTTAACGATCTCGCCAGCCGTCTCCTTGGCCACCGCTTCCACCGCTTTCAGCGCACCTTTGCGAATTTCGCCAATCGCCGCCTCTGACTCTGCGGATTTGGCAGATATCTCGGCATCAGCCTGTGCAATCGCCACATCAAGATCGCGCTGAATTTCCGCCTTGGCTTCGGCCACAATACGCCCCGCCTCGGCGCGGGCCTCGGCCAGCGCCTTGGTATAGACCTCCTCGGCCTCGAGCGCCTTTTGCTTTAGTTCTTCCGCCTGTTCGATATCATGGGATATCGCCCCTTGCCGTTCGCCCAACACCGACGCGATGCGCGGCAAAGCGATCCGGCTGAGGATCAGATAGAGCGAGATCAGCATGATGATCAGCCAAAACCACTGGTTCGGGTAGGTCGAAAAATCAAGCTGCGGCATGCCGTTTGCGTGTTCTGAAACAGCGCTCCCAGCCTCGGCCAATACAATATCAGATGCCATCGCACCCTCCGTAAGCATTTAGGGTTTGGTGACCGCCCCCCTTTTCTCCCGGCGATACCCGTATCAGCACCGCCCGGACAAGTCTTTTGCTCGGCTGATTAACCCTGCGCGTACATCAGCAGCAGCGCGACGAGGAACGAGAAAATCCCCAGCGCCTCGGCAAACGCGATGCCGATGAACATTGTTGCTGTTTGGCCAGCGGCTGCCGACGGATTGCGCAAAGCACCCGACAGATAGTTGCCAACAACGAGGCCCACACCGACGGCCGCGCCGCCCATGCCTGTGGTTGCAAGGCCCGCACCGATCAGTGCGCCCATTTGTACCAGATCGCCTGTGACTGCCATTTGAATTCTCCTTTAGATGTGAATGGCTGGAATTAAGTATTCTCGTGAAGTCCTAGTGCCCCGGATGCAGCGCATCGTTCAGGTAAACACAGGTCAGAATTGTGAAAACATAGGCCTGAATGATCGCAACGATCACTTCAAGACCATAGACGGCCATGATGGCCACCACCGGAAAAATCGCAAACACGCCAAGCGCGCCGGCAAAACCCGCGAATACCTGAATAACCGCATGCCCCGCCATCATGTTGCCCATAAGACGAATAGAGTGGCTGACCGGACGCACGAAATACGAGATAACCTCGATAATCGCAAGGATCGGACGCAGCGGCAATGGCGCGCTCGAGATCCAGAAGATCTTCAGAAATCCCGCGCCGTTCTTAACGAAACCCAGAATAGTGATAGTCAAAAATACCGACAGCGCCAGAAACACGGTGATGGCCGCATGGCTGGTGGTGGTGAACGCGTAAGGCACCAGCCCGACCACGTTGGCAAAAATCAAAAACGTGAACAGCGTCATGATATGAGGGAAAAACTTCAAGCCCTCCTTGCCGTTGATATCCTCGATCATCTTATAGGTGAAGCCATAGAAAATCTCGGCGATCGACTGAATGCGCGTGGGCACCATGGCCCGGCCACGGGTGCCGATCACCAAAAGCAGGATCACCAGAACCAGCGAAACACCCATCCAAAGCGTCATATTGGTCGGCGTGTACCAAGTCATGCTATCGCCACCGAACAACGGTCGGATGACAAACTGGTCCATGGGAAAGATGTTGAATGCGCTTTCTGCTTGTTCTTCAACGGCCATCGGCGTCACTTTCTTGTCGTCATGCCCAAGACGGGCGTTACTCTTCTGCCTTGGCTTTCTCAGCGGCCTTGGCGTTTTCAGCCTGAATTTCGGCCGCCGAGCGCATCATGGTGCGAATTCCGGCGGCAAAACCCAGCAATGTAAACAGTATCAGAAAAATCGGGATCGTCCCGAACAGGCCATCCAGCCCGTATCCAATACCAAACCCGAGGCCGACACCGACCACAAGCTCGATCACCATACGCCAAGCCCCTCGGGCGGCGGTGCTGTGATCCACATGACGATGAGCTGGCGCCTTCACCGCTTTCGCGGCGTTTATGCGGGCAGCAAGGTCGTCTAAAGCCTTGGGATCAGGCGCGTCCGACATAAAAGTAGCCCCTCTCATCAGTCTGGCGGAACCTAGAAAGCTGTCGGCATAGAGTCAAGCCAGAACAATGACGCGTGGTAGCAGTCTAATCCGTTGTATTTACACGCTATTTTGTACGCAATGCCAAGCTTCGCAAGCGAAGAACACCCCGCCAAGGGCCAGATCAACCGCTTATAGTCATTCAATCAACTGGTTAAATATCAATCGGGATCACGCCCGTCACCGACCAAATCCCTACGCAGCAGGGGCCCCGACCAGCGGCTGGCCGATCAAATCCTCGACCAGCAAACTGATCAACTGGCTGCGCCCCGACACATCGGCCTTGCGGTAAATCCCGTTCAGATGCGCCTTGATCGTACCCTCGCGCGACTCTCGCAGATCAGCGATCTCCGCAATCGACATCCCCTTGATCGAGAACATCGCCACGTCACGCTCGGCAGGGGTCAGCCCCCAATCCCTGAAATATTCCTCGATCACATCTTGCAACGCACCCGACGCAATCCGCATCCCCTTCTCGGCCCGGGCACTTTGCGCCATCATCGAGCGCAGGTATAAAACCTCAAACACAATCGCCAGAGCCAGCGATAAGGTCGCGATCATCTCCACCACCAGATGAAAACTGATCCGCAAGCCCGCCGGTTTGGACACCAGATCAATATAGGAATCATAGACGAAAAATAGCGCGCAAAGCGCTTGAACCACGATCAACGCCATCAAGGCGTACCGGATGCGATCACTGTTATGTGCAGGTCTCAACGTATTTCCTCCCCTATTAATACCGATTTACAGGATCGACGGGAAATAAACCAGAATAAATCAACCTGTTGCGACGCTTAGAGCCGACACCACGGCAGCCCTGCGCATCCCAACCAGCGCAAATGGTTGACGCCCCGCACCAAGCTCGCCATTGATCGACCATGACCAACCCGCTCGACCTCATTTTCGCAGCCCTCGCGGACCCCACCAGACGCATGATCCTGACCATGCTGCTCGAGGACGACATGGCCGTGACCGACGTGGCCGAGCCGTTCCCGATCTCGCTCGCCGCCATCTCAAAACACCTCTCGACCCTCAGCCGTGCCGGGCTGATCAGTCAGGAGAAACGCGGCCGCGTCAAATGGTGCAAGCTCGAACCGACCGCGCTCAAAGCCCCCTCAATCTGGATGGAGAGCTTTGGCCAGTTCGAGGCTGTAAACCTTGATACGTTCGAAAGATTTCTCAATTATGAATTGGGAGAACATAAATTGGCAGAAAATACCGACAATTTGAACGAAAATCCTGATCGGGATTAACCGACATTTCACACTTTTAGGTCCTAATAGGGGCAAATACGCGGGATTGCCGTCAGAACGATGCGGGTTCACCCCCTTGTCACCGCCACCCTATCCAGTCGAATTGCTCCTCTGGATTATCATCTTTCTGACGGGACATCATGCAAGCCTTTGCAGTCACAAAACGCTATCTCTCGACCCGCGCTGCCCCCTCGTCGGCAGAGGCCGTGGCCGCGAACATGCGCAGCACTACCCCGACGCGCCTAAGCCCGGTCGACAAGAAACACGCCCGCACCGCCTGGGCCTATTTCGACCGTTTCACCGATCCGGGGCGCGGTTTTTGCCCGGCAACAAGGCCCGTTGATGCCCGCCCCTCGGCGAGCAGCACCAAAGGCTCGCTCGGCGCGTGGGAGATGGGCGCAACCCTTCAGGCGATCCTGTCGGCTGGCCGGTTGGACCTGATTTCATGGGACGACATGCGCGCCCGGATCGGAGTTTGTCTGCATAGTCTGGCCTCACTCCGCCTCAGCGCGCAACACCTGCCCGGCCTCTCTTATTGCAACGCCACCCTGCGCCCGCTTGACCAAACAGCCGCCAACCCCACCTCGGGATGCTCCGCCCGCCAGATCATGCGACTGGTGGCCGGGTTCATCACCGTCGCCCATCACTGCCCCGATCTGGCCCCGGAAATATCGCTCATTCTCAACGGCTGGGATCTCGACCGACTGCTCAATCGCGGCAGCTTTCTGCCTGCGCGACCAAGCCAAAACACCGCCGCCCCCGCGCCCCCGGACGAGTATCTGGGGTATGAACAATATGCCGCCAAAGTCGCCTGCCTTGTCGGTCTTGCCGCCGAACCAGCACTCAATCTCGACCCGATCCTTGGTTGGAGCAGCGACACCACGGCCCAAAACCTCCCCCATGACCGTCGGCAAAATCGGCGCACGCAACCGATCATCACATCCGACCCATTTCATCTGGAGGCGATGGAATTTGGCTGGCGCCACGACATGCTCGACGTGGCTGCCAGCCTGTTTCTCGCCCAAAAAGCCCGATTTGAGACGACCGGCCAGTTAACGGCCCTCACCGAAGACGCACTTGATCAGCCGCCGGGATTTGCAGTTCAGGGCCTGCTCGCGCCTCGCTCTCCTTACGTTAGCCGCGCGCAAAACGGGACTGATCTGTCGCAATTGAAATGCCTGTCCACCAAGGCCGCTTTTGGCTGGTGGGCGCTGGCCCCCTCGCCTTACGGCCAAAAACTGCTGGACGCGGTAGGTGATCTGCAAACCCGCAATGGCTGGCAGGCCGGGATATATGAGCGCAGCGGTCAGCCCAACAGCGTGCTATCGCTCAACACCAACGCCGTGGTTTTGGAGGCCCTGCACTATAAATCAAACGGCCCGCTTTTCGCCGCACTCGATCCATAAACCGCGCGACCCAGCGCCACAAATGAAAACGCCCGACAGAATATCCTCTGCCGGGCGTCTCTGCATCTTATTGAAATTACGCCTTATTTTAGCGCAAGATCGGTGATTTGATGAGTCCAGGCACCCTCAGGCTGCTTGGTGATCACAGGGTCCGAGCCGCCATTCATCAGGCTGTCGACCGTGCGCTGATAGTCAGCAGGGTCAAGCGCGCCGTTCGAGCCAGCGGTCAGTTTGGCAATCTCGCGCATCATCCGCTTTTGGTGCTTTTCAGTCTGCGCACCCGTTGCGTCATTTTCCAGCACGATCATCGCCGCTGCATCAGGATTTTGCTCGGCCCATTTCCAACCCTTCATAGAAGCGCGCACAAAACGCACCATCTTATCGGCAAATGCCGGATCTTTCAGGTTTTTGCCCAGCACATACATGCCGTCCTCAAGCGTGGCCACGCCCTGATCCTCATATTTGAACACCACCAGATCGCTAGGCTTCAGACCCGCATCAATGATCTGCCAGTACTCGTTATAAGTCATGGTCGACACACAAGCCGCCTGCCCTTGCAAGATCGGATCAACGTTAAAGCCCTGCTTCAAAACGGTAACCCCACCGTCCGAGCCGTCAGTTTTCAGACCAAGCTTGCTCATCCAGCTCAGGAACGGATATTCATTGCCATAAAACCAGACGCCAAGCGTTTTGCCCGCGAAATCGGCAGGCGAGGAAATCCCCGCATCCTTGCGACAGGTCAGCTCCATACCCGAGCGCTTGAACGGCTGCGCAATATTAACAAGGTCCAAACCCTTTTCGCGCGACGCCAATGCCGAGGGCATCCAGTCAAGGATCACGTCAGCGCCACCACCGGCCAGCACCTGCGCCGGAGCAACATCAGGGCCACCCGGCTTGATGGTCACATTCAGACCCTCATCCTTATAAAAGCCCTTGTCCTTGGCCACATAATAGCCCGCAAACTGGGCTTGCGTCACCCATTTCAGTTGCAGCGTCACATTATCCGCCGCCTGCGCCACGCCCGCGCCCAGCGCCAGAACGCCCGCAAGGGCTGTTGTCATCAGTTTGTTCATTGGTCTTTCTCCCAGTTGGTTAATTTGATTATTTTTGCTCAGCCTCATCTTTGTGAAGGATGCCAGAACGTTACCGCCCTCTCGATCATCGCAACACAGCCGTAAAATGCAGAGCCAGCCAAGGCAGCCACCGCAATTTCGGCCCACACCATATCCAGTGCAAGCCGTCCGACCTCGGTCGAAATCCGAAAGCCCATCCCCTTGATGGGGGAGCCAAAGAACTCCGCTACAATAGCACCAATTAGTGCCAGAGTTGTACTAATTTTCAACCCGTTAAATATAAACGGCATCGCCGCAGGCAGCCGCAACTTCATCAATGCCTGAGGATAACTGGCGGCATATGTGCGCATCAGATCACGCTGCATCGGCTCACTGGCCTTCAGGCCCTGAACCGTGTTCACCAGCATGGGGAAATAGACCATAACCACCACCACCGCCGCCTTTGACTGCCAGTCAAACCCGAACCACATCACCAAAACCGGGGCCATGCCAATGATCGGCAGTGCCGCCACGAAATTGCCGACCGGCAACAGCCCCGCTTGCAAAAACGGCGAGCGATCCACCGCAACCGCGGTCAAAAACGCCGCCGAGCAACCGATCACAAACCCCGAAAGTGCGCCTTTCATAAACGTCTGCACAAAATCGACCCACAAGGTGGGGATGCTAGAAGCAAACCGGATACCGATCGAGCTAGGCGCGGGCAGCAGCACCGGATTGATCTGAAATCCACGCACCACGCCCTCCCATAAAATCAACAGCGTGATGCCAAACAAGGTCGGCACCACGAAGGCCGCCAGCTTCATCTTTGGCCGTTTGGCCAACCACAGATTGAGCACCCACGCCCCCAACCAAAATGCAATCGCTCCGATTAACCAGTTCATCGCGCCATCCCCATCCGCTTGAGGGTGATGTTTTGCAAAACCCCGATCAGCGCCACCAAAACCGCCGCCAAAACCGCCGCCACAATCAGCGCGCTCCAGATTTGGATGGTTTGACCATAGTAACTGCCCACCAACATCCGCGCGCCAAGCCCACCGTTTTGATTGATCGGCAACTCGGCCACAATCGCCCCAACCAACGCCGCCGCCATGGCAATTTTAAGCGAGGTAAACAGATATGGCGTTGACGAGGGCAGCCGCAACAACCACAGAGTTTGCACCTTGCTGGCGTTCCAAGTGCGCATCTGGTCAAGCTGCATATGGTCAGGCGAGCGCAGCCCCTTGACCATACCGACCACCACCGGAAAGAACGATAAATACATTGAAATCACAGCCTTAGGCAGTAGTCCCGACACACCAACTGCGTTCAAAACCACAATCACCATCGGCGCAATTGCCAGAATTGGAATGGTCTGGCTGGCAATCACCCACGGCATCACCGACATGTCCATCGCTCGACTGTGAACGATGCCCACCGCCAACAAAATACCCAAGCCCGTACCCATGAAAAAGCCCAAAACCGTCGCCGACAACGTGATCCAGCCATGAAAAACTAGCGAGCGGCGCGAGGTGATATTCTTGAGCGCGGTAGTGCGCCAAATCTCCGCCACCACCTGATGCGGCGCGGGCAGCTTGGGCTTGATTTGCGACAGCGTGTCGGCAATCAAGCCGCTAAAACTCAGCTCCACATTGGCCCGTTTGGCCTTGTCATAAGCCCATTTACTGTTCAGCCCAACCGCCCCCGCATACCACAGCACCATGATCGCAATCACCACAGTCAGGATCGGCAAAGCGTGCCGCATGAACCAACTCATAACGACACGCCTGATTTTGCCGGGGATTTTATGAGTATTTTAAGAACAATGAAAGGAATCGCTGCAAAACTAAAGCCACGGTACAGGCTGGAGAGCCGATGACCGTGAACAGTGAAGGCACCCCGGCTCACGCGTGGGTCGGGGCGTTTCTTGGTCGTTGTAAGAGCGTCAATCATCATAAGCATTCCCGGCCCGAAGCCCCTCGCGCACCCGATGGGCCACCGCCAGAAACTCCGGCGTGTCGCGAATATCAAGCGGGCGCTCAGCGGGCAACGGGCTGTCGATGATGTCGATAATCCGCCCCGGACGCGGGCTCATCACCACGATTTTGGTAGACAGATAAACCGCCTCGGGGATCGAGTGCGTGACAAAGCCGATAGTTTTTTGGGTCTTGGCCCACAGAACCAGCAATTGCTCGTTGAGATGGTCGCGCACAATCTCGTCAAGCGCGCCAAACGGTTCGTCCATCAGCAAAATATCGGCATCAAACGCCAACGCTCGCGCGATACTAGCACGCTGCTGCATTCCGCCCGAAAGCTGCCACGGGAATTTCTTTTCAAACCCGGCCAGATCAACCAGTTCCAGCACCCGATTGACCCGCTGGGTCTGGTCGGCCTTGCTATAGCCCATAATCTCCAGCGGAAGGCGAATATTGCCGCCGATTGTGCGCCATGGATACAGCCCCGCCGCCTGAAAAACGAACCCGTAAGCCCGCGATTTTCGCGCCTGCTCTGGGCTGACCCCATTGATGGTCACCTCGCCCGAGGTCGGTTGCTCCAGATCGGCCAACACCCGCAAAAACGTGGTTTTGCCACACCCCGAAGGGCCGATGAACGACACAAACTCGCCCTTCTTGATGGTCAGATCGATGCCCGACAGCGCATGAACCGGCCCGTCATTGGTCTCAAATGTCAGGCTGAGGTTTTTGGCGTTTACAACGATGTCATTCACGCACTCAGATCCCCGCCGGAATGTTCATAGGATCGCGCGTGACCGTGCGCGGCGTGTTCAGCTCTTTCCACTTACTCAGCGCCTTATGGGCTGACGGAAAGGCCGGTCGCGGCACGAATTTTCCCCGTCCCGGCTCTGGCTGGCTGTTTTGCCCCCACGCCCAGATCACATCGCCGCGCGACAGCGTATAGCGCGACTGCGCGCTGACGTTGAAGCCCTCAAACACGTTATAATCAAGGATGGAATGGTGATTGCTCTGGCTGATCGTCTTAGATATCTTAGGATCCCAAACCACAATATCCGCATCCGCCCCTTCGACGATTGCGCCCTTTTTGGGGTAGATATTCAAAATCTTGGCCACATTGGTCGAGGTCACCGCAACAAACTCGCTCGGCGTCAAACGCCCGGTCTCGACCCCCTCGGTCCACAGTACCGCGAGGCGTTCCTCCAGCCCGTTAGAGCCGTTGGGAATGAGGCAGAAATTATCAACCCCCATGCGTTTTTGCGCCGTGGTAAAGGCCGCGTGATCGGTGGCAACAACCTGCAAAGAGCCTGCCTGAAGCCCGGCCCAAAGGCTCGCCTGATGTTCCTTGGCGCGAAACGGCGGAGACATCACGCGCCGCGCCGCATGATCCCAATCCTTGTTGAAATACTCAGACTCATCCAGCGTCAAAAACTGGATCAACGGCTCGCCATAAACCCGCATACCTTTTTGGCGCGCACGCCGGATCGCCTCATGGGCCTGCTCACAGGAAACATGCACGATATAAAGCGGCACACCGGCAGCGTCAGCAATGGTGATCGCGCGATTAGCCGCCTCGCCCTCAAATTCAGGCGGGCGCGAGAACGCATGCGCCTCCGGCCCGGTTTTTCCCTCGGCCAGTAGCTTTTTCTGCATAATATCAACAAGATCGCCGTTTTCCGCATGAACCATCGGCAAGGCCCCAAGCTCGGCACACCGTTGAAAACTGGCAAACATCTCGTCGTCTTCAATCATCAACGCACCCTTATAGGCCATGAAATGCTTGAACGAGTTCACTCCCATTTTGACCGCATCCGCCATTTCGGAATGCACCTGCTCGTTCCAACCGGTGATCGCCATATGATAGCCAACGTCGCTGCAAATCTGCGGCGCAGACTTGCGATGCCACTCGTTAATCGCGTTTTTGATCGAGCCATCGGCGCCGGGCAGACAGAAATCGACAATCATCGTCGTCCCGCCACAAGCCGCCGCCCATGTGCCGGTCTCGAACGTCTCGGCGGCGGTCGTGCCCATGAACGGCATTTCCAAATGCGTATGCGGATCGATCCCGCCGGGGATCACATAGGCCCCTTCGGCGTCAATATACTCGTCCCCCTTGAGGTCCAAACCGATCTGTTTGATGGTCTCGCCTTCGATCAGAACATCGGCCTTCCAAGTGCGGTCGACGGTGCAAACGGTACCGTTTTTGATGACTTTGGTCATTTCATTTCCTCCGGGTAAACAGGGTTAAGTGAGCCCTCATTTGAGATGTGTCTAGAATTAGCGCGTGTTGGTACCGCGAAGAAAACAGGCACCTCAAAAGATATTCTGTTTATCGCTTCTTTCGATATTTCTCCTTTCATTTCACCCATGCTGAAAACAGTTATCCCGCCACCACCACTAGAACTCAAGGTGACAGCCACTTCAAAACATACAGATTGGCCACCCTTTTGCGCCTCTCCTTCGACTACGCCTGGAGCTATAAAAAGTTTCGTTTCCTCTTGAGCGGCCGCGACACCGTTTGTGATGTCCAACAAAGCCTGTTTAACGAACTCATCGAGTTTCACTCCACAATCCCCGCCGTCTCGACAACCGCATGAAACAGCACATTGGTCCCCGCCTCGGCCCAATCTTGCGAGATATCCTCGGCCTCGTTATGGCTCAACCCGTCAACACAAGGGCACATCACCATCGAGGTTGGGGCCACTTGATTGACCCAACACGCGTCATGTCCGGCACCCGAGATAATATCCATGTGGCTATATCCCAGCCGTTCGGCGGCAGAGCGCACCGCATTCACGCAGCCCTCATCAAACGCAGGCGGATCGAAATGTCCGGCATCCTCGCTCTCAAACTCACAGCCAATCGCCTCGCACATGGCCGGAGCCTTCGCCAGCAACTCGGCAACCATCCCATTGAGCGTATCAAGCTCGTGACTGCGGAAATCGACCGTGAAAACCACCTTCTCGGGGATGATATTGCGGCTGTTGGGATAGACGTCGATATGCCCGATCGCCCCCACCGCGTTGGGTTGATGCTGCATGGCAATCTCGTGCACAAGCTCGGTAATCTGCGCCAGCGCGCGCCCCGCATTCTTGCGCATCCGCATCGGAGTCGATCCCGTATGCTGACCCTTGCCTGTCACCGTACATTGCACCCAGCGCAGGCCCTGCCCGTGGGTAACAACGCCGATTTCCTTACCTTCAGTCTCTAAAATCGGCCCCTGTTCGATATGCAACTCAAACAGCGCATGCATCTTGCGCGCGCCAACTTCCTCGTTGCCAACCCAGCCGATCCGCTTCAGTTCGTCGCCAAATTTCAAGCCCTCCGCATCCTCGCGCCCGTAAGCGTAATCCTGCGTCAAAACCCCCGCGAACACGCCGCTGGCCAGCATCGCTGGCGAAAACCGCGTCCCCTCCTCGTTGGTCCAGTTGACCGCAACAATCGGGTGGCGCGTCTTGATGCCAAGATCGTTGAGCGAGCGGATAATCTCCAAGCCGCCAAGCACCCCCAGCACGCCGTCATATTTGCCGCCCGTCGGTTGCGTATCCAGATGGCTGCCAACATAAACCGGCAGCGCGTCAGGGTCCGTGCCTTCGCGCCGCGCAAACATATTGCCCATGCTGTCCACGCCCATCGAGCAGCCGGCCTCTGTACACCACCGCTGAAACAGATGCCGCCCCTCGTTATCCGCGTCGGTCAGAGTCTGGCGATTATTGCCGCCCGCAATGCCCGGCCCGATCTTGGCCATCTCCATCAGGCTGTCCCACAAACGGTCACTGTTGATTTTCATGTTGTCGCTGATCGCAGCCATCCGACTTTCCCCCTCGCGGTGTCGCAATGGCCTTTTATGCAAAACCCTTGCGTCAATCTGGTTTCTGACCATATGGTCAGGAATACGGGACCACAACCTGACCAATCGGTCAAGAAAAATCTGGGTTATCTCCGCAATGAACGTTGAAACCAAGCCACCCCGCCAGAAAGAAGGCCGCAAGGCGCGCGAGGCACGCATCCTCTTGGCCGCCGAAAAAGTCTTTGCCGAGGCCGGATTTGGCGGCGCGACCATGCAATTGATCGCCGATATGGCCGACCTGCCCAAGGCCAGCCTGCACTATTACTTCCCCACCAAAGAATCTCTTTACCGCCAAGTGGTCGAGAAAATCTTCCATATCTGGCTGCGCGCCGCCGATGTGTTTGACAGCGCAAGCGGCCCCGCAGAAGGCATCGCCGCCTATATCGACGCGAAAATGGAGCTAAGCCGCGCCTATCCCGCAGGCTCCAAAGTCTGGGCCAGCGAGGTCCTGCACGGCGCACCCGTCATTCAGGACTACCTCGAAACCACCCTTGCCGACTGGACCGAAGGGCGCATGAAAGTCATACAGGCATGGATTGACGAGGGCCGTATGACCCCGGTCAACCCGCGCCATCTGCTCTATATGCTCTGGGCCACCACCCAGCATTACGCCGATTTCAGCCACCAGATAGAGACCCTGAACGGCGGCACCCCCCTAAGCGAGGCCGACTGGGCAGAGGCCAAACGCTCGGTCAAACAGATCATCCTCACCGGCATCGGCCTTGAGCCACCGCAACCGTGATCCAGCCTCCCGCAACAGCAACGAAGCAAGAAACCGCTGAAACTCTGGCGGATAAAATTGACCTTTGTATGAATATGCCGCATTTAACTTGCACACCACTCTCTGATATTCGTGTTCCCCACGGATAACCGACCTTGATCGAGCACATAAATGACCAGCAAAACAAGCGGCAACGCCAGCAAACCCGAGCCCGAAACCTCCCGCGAGTGGGTCGGCGTTCTGGCCAAATACCGCGACCCCAACGTGCCGCGCAGCCTGTTCGAGTTGACCATCAGCCTCGCGTTATTTTTGACCCTGTGGGCCGCAGCATGGTGGGCTTTGTCGATCAGCTACTGGCTGGCGCTCGCCATCGCCATCGCCAACGGCCTGTTTCTAGTGCGCCTGTTCGTCATTCAACACGACTGCGGCCACCGCTCGTTTTTCAAAAGCAAACGGCTCGGCGACTGGATCGGTCGCGGCCTCGGAACCCTCACACTCACCCCTTATGACGTCTGGCGCCACACCCATTCGGTACATCATTCCTCCTCTGGAAATCTCGACAAACGCGGCATGGGCGACATCACCACGCTGACATTTGAGGAATATAAGGCCAAGTCCCGCTGGGGCCGCCTCGGCTACCGCATTTACCGTAACCCATTGGTTCTATTCGGTTTTGGTCCTGCTTACCTGTTCTACATCCAAAACCGCGTCCCCTTGGGCCTGATGAAGTCCGGCTGGCGGTTCTGGACCAGCGCCATGACCACCAATCTGGTTATCGCCGTCATACTAGCCCTCTTGATCTATTTTGGCGGATTGATGACCGTCGTACTGATTTTCGTGCCAACCACGCTGGCTGGTGCCTCGCTCGGACTGTGGATGTTTTACATTCAGCACCAGTTTGAAGATGCCCATTGGGAGCGAAACGAGGAGTGGCAGATGCATGACGCCGCCCTTCAAGGCAGCTCGCATTACGCCCTGCCAAAGGTTCTGCAATGGCTGACCGCCAATATCGGCATCCACCATGTCCACCACCTTTACAGCCGCATCCCCTGCTATCGCCTGACCGAAGTTTTGCGCGATCATCCGGTGCTGGCCCAGTCTCAGCGCCTGACCCTGTGGCAGAGCTTCGCTTGCGTCAATCTGCGGCTCTGGGACGAAAAACGCCGCAAATTGATGTCCTACGCCGAGGCGCGCGCGGTTTACGGAGCGATTTAGAACCTGAACCCAAATGCTGGGATTCTTGCGTAGCGCGCAATTTCATGCTTTGATCTTTTAACCAGTTGGTCAGAAAACCCGCCCACGGGCGCGACCAGTTTTGTTAACGAGTATTAAAGGGCAGAGGCATTGGCACGCTCAGCGGCATCAAAAACCCAAACGCGCATCCAGCGCGAAAAGACCGAACTGATCATGACCGCCGCACTGGAGGTGTTCGCAACCTTCGGCTATCGCGGCTCGACCATCGACCAGATTGCCACCGAGGCCGGTCTCTCAAAACCCAACCTGCTTTACTATTTCGACGGCAAGCAAGAAATCCACACCCGCCTGCTCGAACACCTGCTCGACCGCTGGCTGGCACCTCTGAAAAGCCTCGATGCCAAGGGCGAGCCGATTGACGAGATCACGGCCTATGTCATGCGCAAGCTGGAAATGGCCCGCGATTTCCCGCGCGAGAGCCGCCTTTTCGCCAACGAAATCCTGCAAGGTGCGCCCCGCATCATGGAGCAGATTTCCGGCCCGCTAAAATCGCTGGTCGACGAGAAAGCAGCGGTGATAAAATCATGGTCCGACGCCGGTCTGATCGCCCCCATCGACCCTTACCACCTGATTTTCTCGATCTGGGCCACCACCCAACATTACGCCGATTTTGACGCACAAGTCAGCGTGATCCTCGACCATCGCGCCGCCTCGCGCTTTGAGGACGCCGCCATGCATCTCAGCGAGATGTTTCGCCGCCAGCTTCGTCCTTCAGCAACATAACCAGCGCCACAATCGTCGCCCCGACCCCGAAGATCATCGTCGCCTGCGGCACCCCGTTACCAAAGGCAAACTCCCATAAAATCACCCAGCTCGGGGTCAGATAAGTATAGGCCAACACCTTGGCCGCAGGCAGTCTAAGGGCCGCATATTGCACAGCGACAAAGCTGGTCGCAGTTGAAAATATCACAAGATATCCGAGGGTTACCCAAACAATCGACGGTAACGCTCCCCAGTCGGTCGCCATCAGATCACGCGCACCAAACAGCAGCAAAATGATCGAGCCACCGACCAGTGTGCCAAAGGTAAACATGATCGGACTTTCCCCGCGATTGAGCCTTTTCACCGTAGGCGTATAAACCGCGTGGCTGATAATACCGGTAAAGAAAATCACCTCGCCCCGCCCCACATCAAACCTCATCAAGGCCGCAAAATCACCACGAAAAATCACCCAGAGCGCTCCCAGCGCGGCAATAAACAACGCCAGCGCCATCCGCCACGTGGTCACCTGACCGACGACAAAATACCCCGCCCGCAGCAATTATCGGCATCAAGGTAAACACCGCCGAAGCCGAGATCGGCTTGGCAGTTTTCAACCCCTCAAACATCAAAACAAAGTAAATCGCCAGCATCGCGCCCAGCAATAAATAGCGCCACGATGCCCGAAAATCCCGCCGCCTGAACCCCGGCCCGACCAGTATCAAGCCACCCATCGCCGTGGCCGCCAACACAAACCGAACCGCCGTCAACGCCGGTGGCGCAATCTCGTTGGCCACCAAATGCCCCAAGCTAAAAGAGCCGGCAACCAGCATTGAAAACGCCAACATCGCCAAATGCCCGCGACCCTGATCCGAGTTCAGGGTCAAACTGAACAGCCCCTATTGTGCCGCGCTGGTCGCCGGATTATTCGGATGAGACTGCCAATTCGCATATGTCGTAACCTTCTTGCCAGTCCTCGGGTCAACCTCGCCCAGCGGCAATTCGGTCATAGTGATGCAATTGTCAACCGGACAAACATTAACGCAAAGGTTACAGGCAACACATTCCGCGTCATTAACCTTAAAGCCGCGCGCGCCATCAATCACATCAAAAATCGCCTGATGCGAGGTATCCTCACACACCTCAAAACAGCGCCCACATTTGATACAAGCGTCCTGATTGATCACGGCCTTGGTCACATAATTCAGGTTCAGATCCTGCCAATCGCGAATGTTCGGCACCGCACGGCCAACGATCGAGGCCACACTCTCATGCCCGCCCTCGTCCATCCATTGACTGAGGCCAGAGATCAACTCCTCCACAATCTTGAACCCGTAAGTCATCGCGGCGGTGCAAACCTGCACATTACCTGCCCCCAACACGATAAATTCGGCAGCATCGCGCCACGTCGTCACTCCGCCAATACCCGAGATCGGCAGTTTCAGCCGCGCGCTTAATCTCGGCCACCATATTAAGCGCAATCGGCTTGACCGCCGGCCCACAATAGCCCCCATGCGCCCCCACCCCGTCAATCGTCGGCTCCGGCGCGAACAGATCAAGGTTAACCGACGTGATCGAATTGATGGTATTAATCAAACTAACCGCATCGGCCCCGCCACGCATCGCCGCCGCCGCAGGCATGCGAATATCGGTGATATTCGGCGTCAGTTTCACGATCACCGGCATCCGCGTGAACCGCTTGCACCAGCGGGTCACCATCTCGATATATTCCGGCACTTGGCCCACCGCGCTGCCCATACCGCGCTCGGCCATCCCATGCGGGCAGCCAAAATTAAGCTCGATCCCATCAGCGCCGGTTTCCTCAACCAGCGGAAGGATCGCCTTCCAAGGCTCCTCTTCACACGGCACCATCAGGCTAACGACGACCGCGCGATCCGGGTAATCACGCTTAACCGATTTGATCTCGCGCAGGTTCACCTCCAACGGTCGATCCGTGATCAGCTCTATATTATTAAGGCCCAACAAGCGCCGATCTGCACCCCAGATCGCCCCATAGCGCGGCCCGTTCACGTTAACCACCGGCGGCCCGGCCTCGCCCAGCGTCTTCCAGACCACGCCACCCCAACCGGCCTCGAACGCGCGGCGCACGTTATATTCCTTGTCCGTGGGCGGCGCGCTGGCCAGCCAAAACGGGTTGGGGGATTTGATCCCGACGAAGTTACTGCTTAGATCAGCCATGTCTCAATCCTCCCTTATGCCGACAGCGCGGCATGAATATCATCGGCGGCGTCACGCCCCTCGGCCACCGCCGTCACCGTCAGATCGTCGCCACCACTGGCACAATCCCCTCCGGCCCAAACACCGTTGATCGAGGTCCGCCCGACCTCGTTAACCACGATTTTACCTCGCTCAACCGTTAACGCCTCGGGCTGCCCGCATAGGGTCTGCCCAATCGCGCATAACACCTGATCGGCCTCCAGTTCAAAGGTCTCCTCGGTCTCGACCAGCCCACCATTAGTCGTTTGTGTGCGAACAAATACCACCGCATTCTCGCGGATCATCTTGGGAGCGGCATTGTAAATGATCCGAACCCCTTTGGAGGTTGCCAAATCCTGCTCAAAACCCGAAGCCGCCATCGCCGCCTTGTCCCGCCGATAGGCCATGGTCACCGTTTCGGCCCCCAGCAGTCGCGATTGCACGGCCGCGTCCACTGCCGTCATCCCGCCGCCGATCACCACCACATTACGGCCAACGCCGATATCGCTCTTGTCGGTTGATTGGCGCAAATCGCTGATCCAGCCGACCGCATCGCGCACATCATCGCGCGCAGCCCCCTCGATTGTCAGCCCATTAACCCCGGCCAATCCAATCCCCAAAAACACCGCGTCATAAATTC
The DNA here is from genome assembly GCA_013151335.1 of Alphaproteobacteria bacterium. GTDB lineage: Bacteria > Pseudomonadota > Alphaproteobacteria > Rhodobacterales > Rhodobacteraceae > UBA5972. The sequence goes on from JAADIJ010000003.1 coordinate 43,939, forward strand.
CGTCAAGATCAGCAAGGGTCAGTTCCGCCCCCAAACGGCGCTCATGCTCGACCTTGATCCCACCAATACCCAGCAACCAGTTCAGCTCTGCCTGCGCAAAACCACCCGTCGTCTTATAGGCCGCGATACCGTATTCATTCAGACCCCCGCCCTTTTTGCCCACGTCATAAATGGTCACCCCGTGACCCCGCATCGCCAACCGATGGGCGCAAGCCAGCCCCGCAGGACCAGCCCCGATCACCGCCACTTTCTTCCCGGTTTCAGCGGCGCGTTCAAACGGATGATCGCCCGCAGCCATCAGCCGATCCGTCGCGTAGCGCTGCAATTGCCCGATAATAACCGGCTTGCCCTCGGCGGTTTCGCGCACGCAAACCTCCTCGCACAGGGTCTCGGTCGGACAAACCCGCGCGCACATACCGCCGAGAATGTTCTGCGCAAATATGGTACGCGCCGCAGCCTCCGGCGTGCCCGTCGCGACTTGGCGAATGAAAAGCGGAATATCAATCGTGGTCGGACAGGCCGTTGCGCAAGGCGCATCGTAACAAAAATAGCACCGATCCGCCGCCACCAGCGCCTCGTGATCATCAAGCGGCGCGTGCAGATCCACGAAATTCGCGGCAATCTCGCCCGCAGGCAAACGTGCCGGAGCAATCCCCGGCGTAAATGGATCAGACGGCATGGCTCACATCCCTGTTGTTACTTTGGAGAAAAACTTGGCACAGGTTTCATTTTTTATCAACTGGTAAATTTTTGACACACCAAGCCCTCCCCAAGACTGCCGGGGCGTGGTTTTGCATGGACATACACTTTATAGATGTGCTTCAACCGTCGCAGAGGTATTTTCTATGACCGAAAAATTTCAGCGCTCCATCGACAGCTACAAGACCGACCCTGAATCTGTGTTTAATACTTGATTCATCAATAACGACGAGCGCCTAAAGGCCTTTCGCTCGATCCGTCGCGGCGTACAACAGGTGGTCGACGACATCAAAACCGGGCAGTTTCCCAACGACTATCAAGGCTCCTCGCTCGAATTCGTGCTGAGCTGCATCACCGAGCAAAAACAGGTGTTCATGGGTGCCGCGCACGCGTTTTACTGGAAGCCAAAATTGCGCATCCCGGATATCTACGAGAACCCACAAAATAAACGAGCGTTTGGCGAGTTCCTCGAAAACTGCGCCCGCGCCCATACCGAGGATCAGATCTTGCGCCAGATCATCCTGCTTGATCAGCGCGCCATCAAAGGCCTTGGCCCGGCGATGGCCAATATCCTCTATTTTCTGCACCCCGAAATCATTCCGCCCTGCAATACCGCCATAGTAAACGGGTTCAACCGCCTGTTTTGTGACAATATCAAGCTCAGTTCATGGCCCGAATATCTGCGCATGCGTGAGGTCATTTTGGCGAAGAACCGCGAATATCGCTTGGCATTTTCGCGCGACCTCGGGGCGTTTTGCGGCCTGCTGTTTGATATCGGTGCCAACAAAATCATGACCGGCGACGAGGGCAATCTTGACGACAAAGAGCGTGCGAAAATCGAGCGCGCACTCAAGAAACGCCACCGCGAAGTCACCGAGGAAAAAGATCAAACCGACCTTCATACAGAGATGCAGTACCACCTGCTCAAGATCGGCCACGCGCTTGGCTATGACGTGATCAGCGCCTCCAATGATCGCTCAAGATGCCATCAGGGGCAGAATTTCTCGTTTATCAGCCTGTCGGAGTTCCCGGATATCGGCGTGGACAAAGACACCAACAACACCATCGCGCTGATCGACGTCATCTGGTTTGAAAAAGGCACATCTAAAATCGTTTGCGCTTTTGAGGTCGAGAAAAGCACCTCGATCTATTCCGGCATCCTGCGCCTAACCGATCTCTATTACTCGTTTCAGACCAGCCCCTCCTCCCTCTATTTGATCATCCCTGACAGCCGAAAACGCGAGCTGTTACTGCAGCTCAGCCGCCCAGCGATTAGAAATAACAACATCGAGATCCACACCATCCTGTTTTCGGAATTGCGCAAAAACTGCGACGCCCTCTGCACCTTTGGCGACAGCAAAGAGATATTAAAGAAAAGGCTTATCCCCTTTAGTCCGGTGTCTCCATATATTGTGTTGGCGAGGGTTGCCGACGTTGTTTTGTTCCTATAATGTTCTCCTATGACAAGTCGGTGGAA
>JAADIJ010000205.1 GCA_013151335.1 Alphaproteobacteria bacterium
CAATTCGCTATCCTATATCCCGAACGGTTCAATAAGTGACCCGTGAAACCCGCATGGACTGAACCCCATACACAGAGTTTCAGACACTCCCTTTGGATTGCAGGCGTTAGTTGTCGTAATACCCCTTGGCGTAATAGCCGTAATACCCGCCGTATTTTCCGCCATACCCATAGCGCTTGAGGCCCTTGGGGTCGATCTGGGCCAGCACCAGACCGGTCACTTTGCGGTTCACAGTTTCAAACATCCGCAGGCCCTGAAGAACCTGGTTCTTTGGGGTTGAGTCCCACTTGACGGAATAAAGCACGGCATCGACCGACTGTGCGATCACCCGTGCGTCGGGCACCACCAGAACCGGTGGCGTGTCGATCACAACGTAATCATAGGCTGCGCGCATGTCGCTTAAAAATGCGTGAAATTTTTCACTTGAAAACACGTCAGCGGCATTTGTCGATGACTTTTCCCCAATCAGCACATCAAATCCCAGAGCGCTATCGCGATGAATAGCCTCTTCTAACTTAGCCTTGCCCGAGATCACCGACAGGATGCCGTATTTGCCCTTAATGTCAAAATATTTGCTAAAGGTCCGGCGACGAATATCGCCCTCGACCAGCAGAACTTTTTTCCCAAGCCCGGCGAGGTTATGGGCCAGCGCCAAGGAACCGGTGGTCTTGGCTTCGCCCGGCATGGATGATGTGAACATGATTACTTGTGGTGGATGATCCATGTCAGACAAAAGCACGGAGGTTCGCAGGTTTCGCACAGATTCCGCAGCCGACGAGGTGGGTTTATCAACCAGATAGCTCAGCGTATCCACACGGCGCGTGACCGGCATTTTCGGTATTTGGCCCATAACGGTGTAGCCGGTCGACAGTTCGAGTTCTTCGGCCGTGCGAAACCCGCTCTGCATCATTTCGCGAAACAGCACGAGGCCAGCACCCGCAAACAGACCGAGCATCATCGAAAGCGCCAGAACCAGGGATTTTCGCGGCGCAGAGGCCACCGACGGAACGACGGCGCGCGACAGAATGCGGCTGTCGGCCTTTTGTATCCCTTGCTGAACCGTGGTTTCCTTGAGACGTTTCAGAAAATAGTCATAGATGGTCTGACTGGCCGCGGCCTCCTGTTGCAATTGCTGAAGTTGCACGAGGTCCGAGGATTGCCGTTTGATCTGGCTTTCAAGCTTGGTGATCGAGGTCTTGAGCGCCGAAGTCTGGCTCGCGGCCCGTGCATGATCGAGCTTTGCCCGCCTCACCAGCGTTTGCACCGCCACATCGAACGTCTCGCGATCAACGTCCCCCGACTTGAGCATGGTCAGCAGGCGAGAAAGGTTGCGATCATCGGCCAGAGCCACGATTTTTTCGATGTCATTGGCCGCTAGCGCCGTCGCTAATGCATCAAGGCGAGCCTGTTCCTGGGTTAGCTCGTCATCCGCATTCTTGATCCTGTCTCGGGTTTCCTTGACCTGTCGCTGAAGTGCTGCGAACCCTTCTGGGCTGACCAATTCCGCTTGAGAGTTGAAGTTTTTTACCTTGGTGACGGCAGTTTCCAGCTTGGTCTTCAACTCGCCCACGCGTTCACTCAGCCATTTGGTCGCCTGCTGGGTCGCCTGGAATTTCACGTCGAGCTGGTCGAGAATGTAGAGGTCGGCCAATGTATTTGCCATCAGCGCGGATTTCGTCGGCGAGGTCGTGGTTGCCGTGATGTTGAAAACATAGCTCTGACGCTTGTTAGAAACCGAGATCGCGCGCAGGACTTGATCAATGGTCGCGTCCAGTATCGCCCGATTACTTGGCGTGATTTCCGGCTTTTGCAGACCCAACAGCCTCTTGATGAATGGCTTGGGCGCGTAAGGGTTCTTGGCCCTTAACCGCGAGTTGAATTCTGGATCCTTCGTCAGGTCGAGCTTGGCGACGAGCTTTTCCATCAACCCGCGCGAACGGATGACCTCGACCTCGGTATTAATGGTCGCCTGATCACCCGAAAGACCCGATATCACACTTGTCAGGTCGGTCACGTTCTGTTGCTGAGGATCGAGTGCCACGGTTGCGGTCGTGGTGTAAACAGGAACGGCAATGCGATAGACGTAGTAGCCGCCCATGAAAACGGCCAGCGCAGCAAAGAGAATGATCAGCCATTTTCCCCGCCAAATTGTGCGGATAAGGGCCATCAAGTCAATTTCATCCTCCTGATGACCCATTGCCGGGAAACGACCCAATCCGCCACCTGCCGAAGGCTCGGCTATGGCGTCAGTCAATGTTACCACCTTGTTCTCCGGCATAATTCAACCTTTAGATGTAATTTCCTGTGACGAGTTTTTCATATACGGGCAAGTTTAACAACTCTTCATGATAGATAAATCTGATTTCAGGCCCTCAGACTGGCTGCAAATGCTTTCGCTCCAGCGCAATCGGCGTTTTTCGGCCCATCAGGTCAAGCAAAACCCAAATACGCTGGTCCGGCGTAACTCGTTCAATGGTAGCGGCAAAATCGAAAAACGGCCCACTTACAATGCGCACCTTGTCCCCGGCGGAAAGCCTTTTGGGCGGCAACAGGTGTCCCTCGGCGTCGCATCGCTCGATAAGACCGTCAATCAGCGCTTCGGGCACGGCCTGTGGTCTGGTCTTGCCAAAAACGATCAGACGAGCCACTCCGAAGGTGTTGTTTATCTTGCTCCAGGGCGCTGTGGCCGGATCAAACCCAACAAACAAGTATCCGGGAAAAAGTTCGCGCCAGAATAGCCCAAGGCCTCCCTTGCGTTTAAGCATTTTGGGTTCCATCGGGCAAAACAGCGAAAACCCTTGTCGCAAAAGGTTGCAGCGCGCGCGCTCCAGTCCATTTGGTCTGAGTTGAACCGGAAACCAGCGCAACGGGCGCTTATCCCGGGGGCGGGAGAAATCAATATCTGTCACAATGAAACAATCGTCATAATAAAACCCAAAATATGTTCGAGAGTGAACGTATCAGAATTATCTAAAATGAAAAGAAAATTAAATCTCTACTACAACCCACGCGGTTTTTTTGCCATTAAGGAAATTCCTCATCTGCCCAACCTCCGAGACCCGATGATCCAGTTTTTCCGCCAGTTTCTTGCAAAGAACCGCTCTGACATACAGAACTTTACTGCTAAGGCCCTGCCAGAGCGGCCACTCTACGCGATTGGTGATATTCATGGGCGCAATGACCTGCTCGGTCCATTGCTGACAAAGATTGAAACGCATGCCAATGGAACGCCTTATGATCTCGTCACCGTCGGCGATTATGTTGACCGTGGAGAAGATGCGTCCGGTGTTCTGAGCTGCCTTCAGTCACTTTCCGATCTGCCTCATGTGACTTGCCTGATGGGCAACCATGAGCGCATGTTGCTGGATTTCATTGATGACCCGGCCAAGAACGGGCGCCGCTGGTTCCGTAACGGAGGCCTTCAGACATTGGCGAGCTTTGGCGTTGGCGGGCTCACTGAAAACGCCAGACCCGAAGCCATGGCTTTAGGCAAGGACCAGCTTCTGGAGGCCCTCGGGGATCTCGAGCCGTGGCTCCGCGCGCGTCCCCTTTGTTTCCAGTCAGGCAATATCGCGGTTGTTCATGCCGGGGCCAAGCCGAATTTGCCTATCGCCGAGCAGCCCGACAAAACTCTGCTATGGGGGCATCCCGCATTTTTTCGAGAGGTGCGGGGTGACGGTATCTGGGTTATTCACGGTCATACCATCGTTGAAACCGCACGCGCCGAGGCAGGGCGTATCAGTATCGACACGGGTGCGTATGCGACAGGAAAGCTGACCGCCGTAGTCTGCGATGGCGGTCATATGGGGTTTCTGTAAAGTCGAAATTCGTCAAAACGCGACCGGCTATGAACACCAATTATGGCTCACGGGGAGGTCAGATAAGCTATGCCCAAGTTGGTGACTGCAAAACGCGGAGCAATAATGGGCCACAGAAACGTCGTTTAATAGGATTGTATAGAGGTCCGCCATCGAGAGCATTGGCGACCAGCCATCGCATATCGTCGTTGATCTTGCAGCACTCGGCCCGCACAGAATGTAAGTGCGGCCTGCTGGATAGGATGTCTATCTGAAACCCCCGCCGCCCTGTCAAAATACACACCGTTGAACGGGTTTTGCAGGGATAACCCCTGTTCACTGATCGCAAAGTTAATCACGGCACGGACAGTTCCGAACACTCGGGTATCGTTTCCAAACTAATCATCCCTTCTCTGCGCAGCAGCCTCCAATCAAGAATGCTGATGCTTTGGCTCAACTACAGGGAGGGGTCAATTTTAGACACTGATTTCCCCACTTAGGGGGTCATTTTTGCATGCTGATCTCCAGCTACCCGAATCACTGACATCGCACCGATGATCAGAAGTCGGCGGATGTCACGCTGCCCCATCTTCGATGTTTTACCCAGTCGTTGTTTGCCACGGTAATCCCCCCATTATTGATGGGGTCCGCTTGTAGAATTACGCGGCTAGTTTCAGTTTCATGGCAGGTGTGATGCCGCCGATGGCCATG
>JAADIJ010000192.1:0-4478 GCA_013151335.1 Alphaproteobacteria bacterium
AGGGGAAACAATAGGATAGGGGGGGTTGGACCCCACGAGCCGCTTCATGATTCATGCGGGGGCAATCGGAGAAGCTTGACAAAACTAGGCCAATGGCCCACCTAAGGCTATGAAGTTCGAATGGGATGAAAACGAAAGTGACACCTGCTTTGCGGATCGGGGTTTTGATTTTGCCTATGTGATCAGGGCTTTCGCCGATCCAGACCGGTTTCTTAATCAGGATCACCGGTGGGATTATGGCGAGGACCGATATCGGCTTTTGGGCAAGATTGATGGTCGGGTTTTCGTTCTGGTTTACACGCCCCGCGATGATGTCATTCGGATCATATCGGCCCGCAAAGCTAACCGTAGAGAGGTTCAGGAATATGAAAAAACGTCAGGTAACGGTTGATCTTGAAGATATCGCCTCCTTTCCCAAGGTGAGAGTGAACAACCAGCGTCTCGATGAAACGACTGAAGAAAACCTCACTATGCAGCAGGCATCTGATGATGCCGAGGCAATGGAGGACGTGGCCCGATTTGCACGTCGTGTCCGGCGGCGGCTTGGGCTGACACAGCTGGAATTTTCTGCGCGCATTAACGTCTCACAAGAAACCATCCGCAATTGGGAGCAAGGCAAACGCTGCCCGACTGGGGCGGCAAAAGCATTACTCAAGGTTCTGGACAGGGCCCCCGAAGCGGCGTTGCACGCATTATCGTAGGGGCGAGGGATGGCCGCACGGAAGTTACTGTGTTCATGGGGAAATGATCGTGGGCTTTAATCCGACAACTCGCGGCTGTATTCCGCGGCCATGGCGCGTTTGACGCTTTTAAGGACAGTCGAGATTGGGGGTCCGTCATTTTCAAGTGGTTCGGCGCAGTAAGCGACCTGAATGCCTGCCCCGCGGCAGACGTTTTCATAATAGGCAGCCTCGTCCATATCCAGAAACCGGCCCCAGCGGCTGACATCGTAAACCAGAATGACGTTGAAATCGACGTCCCCGGCTTCAACATCGGCGATCAGCTTTTTCAAAGATGCGCGTCCGCCAATCGATAACCCGCTTTTGCCTTTGTCCGAGTAGGTCCGCACGATCTCCATCCCGTGTGCTTCAGCATATTCCTTGATCTTGTCGTCTTGGTTCTGAAACGGAGATTGCTGATGCTCGGGCAATACGTGCATACAATGTATGGCGCAGAACATATATTGCGCAGCCCGGATTTTCGGTTTTTGTTCAGCAGTTGACCGCACGTTGTGTCCCCGTTTTCTGTGTCCAAGTTCGCGGGCACGTTTGCGTGGCTGCGCGGGGCTATCAAGTCAATTGTGGCGAAATGTTAGGCAAGCTGTGCCAAAGGACTTCATATGCCAACCGATCCATGGCTTACTCCAGGTTGAAATCTGACTGAGTTGGAAAGGAATGCGTGCAACATTTCCGAGCAGGAAACACTTGGTTTCTGGCGCAGTTCAAGCCGAACTGCCACAAGATGGCCGAGCGTAATCTGCATCGGCAGGATTTCCAGACCTTCCTGCCGCTGCATGAAGAAACCAAACGCAGGTCAGGTCGGTTCATCTCGACCCTGAGGCCGCTGTTCACGGGGTATTTGTTCGTGGCGTTTGACACCGCCAACGGCGGCTGGCGGGCGATCAACAATACATATGGCGTGACCCGTCTGGTGAGTTTTGGCGATCAGCCACAGCCCGTGCCGCTCGATCTGATCTCACGGTTGATGCTGCGCTGCGACGCGGGTGGCAAGCTTCTTCCGCCTCGGATTCTGCAACCCGGCGATGCGGTGAGACTGACCAGCGGGCCATTCGCCGAGTTTGTTGCAACCGTAGAAAAGATCAGCCCGGACCAGCGGGTCTGGGTCCTTCTGGATCTGATGGGCCGGACAACCCGTGTGGCGGTGCAGGCGGAGGCGCTGCAGGTGGTGTGTGGTTTCTCGTGAGCGACAATGTCACGGCAGGAAAAGCTGGTTTTTCCTTGTGGCGTGTGCATTATTGGTTATATTGAACACAGAACTAACGGAGATTCACCCATGCCACGCACAACGACCATGACCGTCCGGCTGAGCTGCGCTCTCAGCGAATACGTTTCGGCGAATGTCGGTGAGACGGGATCCTACGAAAATATAAGCGAATACATCCGTGATCTCATCCGCCGCGACAAGGAGCGGATGGAACGGCAGACTTTCGATCGCCTGAAGGCAGAGTTGACACGGGCATTCGCAGCGCCGGATTCTTCTTACGCACCGCTCTCAGCTGCCGACGTCATCGCACGAAACCAGGCTTGAGCCATTGGCAAACGTTCGCATCCAGGAAGCGGCTTCGTTTCGCATTGACGAAGTCTATCAATACACCCGCGACCGGTGGGGTGCTGCACAGGCCGACACCTATATCACCGGCCTTTTTGCGGCCTTTGAAAAAATCGCAACGCATGAAGTGATGTCGCGGCCTATTCCGGCCGAGTTCGGAGTGACCGGTTTTTTCTTCCGCTACAAAAAGCACATCGTCTACTGGAAGGAGCTTGGCAATGGTGACATCGGTATCGTCGCCGTATTGCACGAGCGGATGCATCAGATCGACAGGTTTCGGGAGGATTTCGGGCTTTGACGCGTCGTTGCTTTTAAGCTCGCTCTGACCCGCATCAATACCGAACTAAGAGAATGAAAATACTCAGTTAATTGCACGATTTCGCTGTGTTTTGACCGGCTTTACGAGAAAAAGGCGTTGGTATGTCGAGTCCACCGCCACAATACCTTGAGAACCCGTTCTCCGTTTGTGGCTGATCCAGAATTTTATTGTTGTTTTCAAAGGTTATAGCCGATGAGCTGTTGAGTGTGGGGCTGGTGGTTTGGCCGGAAATGGTTCTCTTACCCCCGATATTCTCCAAAGCTGTTGACTAAAGGGGTTTTGGTTCAGTTTTGTACCATGTTGTAAAACAACAATAATTTTAGTCATCACTTTTCGGTGGTTCGATTTTCCGCGCGCTAGGCTTGCGGGTCTGGAGGCGTAATTTTATCGATCAAGCCATTGTTTTTTCCAGCCTCCGCTTTCGTTTTTCCCAATCAGGAAGGATCACATTAAGAAAATCAAAAAAGGCCGGTCCGTGGTGTGGTTCGGCGATGTGGCAAAGCTCGTGAGTGATGACGTAGTCAGCGGATCAGGCCGGGGACATAATCGGCTGGTCCTTTTTTAACGATTTCAGCAAGTTCTCTTCTTTGTTCCGCTGTCAGTTTAGAGGGGCGTCCCGACGCTTTTTTGTTGATCAGCCCCTCGGGACCCTGCTCATTGAAACGAATGACCCAGTCACGCAATGTTTGTCGATCCATCAACCCGATAGCTGCCGCCTGGGTCCGGTTCTTGCCATCAGCAATCGCTGCTAAAGCCATCAACCGACGGCTTTGCCCACCATCGCACGCTACGGCCGCCAAACGCCGCAACGCCTCACCACTATAATCATCCCGCATCGGGACCGCTCCAGACATCGCACCTCTCCCGGTCAGTTGAAACAACAATGAGAGAACCACAATTCAAACCTTATGGGAATCCATAAAATCGCGAGTCAGAACTTTCGCGAGGTGGTATAAAACGGCACCTGGTGCAGATTGGGTCAATGGCTTGCTTGAGCGCCGTCCCGCACGACTGGTTACGCCCATGCGGTCAAAGACCTCCACCAGCTTGGAAAAATCCATCAGCGAGCGCGACAGTCGGTCGATCTTGTAGACCACGACTACGTCGATCAGGCCTTCCTCGATGTCGGCAAGCAGCAGTTTCAGGCCCGGCCGCTCCAGCGTGCCGCCCGACACTCCGCCGTCGTCATAATGCTCGCGGATCCGCACAGCAACATCCACCCGCGCACGTACCGCTGGTTCTGCTCAAAACACTGTCAGGCGCTGTTTGCGCAAAAAGCAAGAAAAGGAATGAAAATGGTTGATTTTACCGAAGAGGAAACCATGGCGCTGCCCGGTGTCATGCGCGCGTTGGCACCTGTCATGGAAAGCATCGGTTGGGAGCGTCCGCTTTGCCAGCTTACGGAAATTAACATGCACCGGTTGATCGTGACCGCGATCGAAAGCTTCCGGATCGAGATGCTGGAAATAGCCGCCAAGTATGATGAGGTGCCGTTCTGATGCAGGATTACAACCACAAGCCAACGATGCGGGAATGGCGCCAGGCTTTGCGTCAGGCCGACCGGTTCTGGGCAGATCATCCCGACTGGAGTTTTGGGCAGTGCCTGGACGCCATTCTGGTCGCGGTCGGCAAACCCCTGACAAATTCGGAGGTGCTGTCATGAGCGCCGCGTTTCCCATCATCACGGCCGATCAGCGCCTTGCAGCACCGCGCGGCATCAAGGGCTGCATCTTCGGGCCCAGCGGCATTGGCAAAACAACCCTTGTGTGGACCCTTAATGCGACGACCACGCTTTTTTGGGATCTCGAAGCGGGCGATCTGGCGATCGAAGGCTGGCAGGGCGACAGGCGCTCGCTTGTGTCGGCTTGCG
>JAADIJ010000192.1:4484-6951 GCA_013151335.1 Alphaproteobacteria bacterium
GGTGGGCAATTTGTCCCGCCGGTCTGTGCCGCCCTTTGGCAGCGTTTTGGTGTAGAACAATCCTGTTCCTGGCAAGCCGACAGTCGCGCGCCGCCCATGTGGCCCAATGGTAAATTTCGCGCCCCGCGGCCCGAAAGAAACCGATCCGCCGGATTTGCTGGGGTTCAGTGTGACCCCCGGCATGATTTTTATCCGCCGCCAAAACCGAAAACTCATTGTGGTACCCTTTCTTTTAGAACCGCCTCTATTCAACCACCGGATAGAACGGTTGCCCCCAATCCTCGCCCGGATTGTCCATCATTATGTCGATGAATACCGGCATCAGGAACCCGAGGATTGCCGCGCTATCGCTGACCTGCGAGCGGTTGACGGCGCTGTTCCATGTCGCGCCTCCATGGATAAGCTGGTTGCGCAATACATAGAGCCTGTCAAAGACGAAGCTCAGAACGCGCACCGTGTCCGTGGATTGCAGAGCATTGGCAAAGCGGTGGGCGGAGGCAGTGAAGCGGTCCTGCCAATCCTCGTATCCATCAACCCCGTTATGAAATTGCCAGAACGGGTTGAACACATAGCGGTTCTGCATGAGGTTGCGGATCGGGCCGGAAAACCGCTGCCAGATGGCGTTGTAGATCTGCTGGTCGGCGTCAAGCGCCACCAGTTTGGTGAAGAATTCCTCGAACGCGGCGCGCTCGCCGGTGGCAATGCCCTGCAGGGCCCGCTCATCGGCATAGGCCGAATTGAAGGCAATCCAGAGGAACAGGAAGGCGGCGTCATGATCGTCTTCGGCCTGTTCGGCCCGCCCAATCCAGCTGATCGAGCGGTGGACGCGCAGGCCCATGGTTTCGGGAAAATCTGCGCGAAGGGCGCGCTGTTTTTCTTTCAGGGTGGCGTGGGGGATGGTTTCAGGCATGGGCAATTCTCGTGGTTTGAATGGGTTGAGGGAAATTCAGGGCAAAGCGTCAAAATCCGATCGTCGGTAATTTTTGGTAAGGTCGCGCAAACCTGCCGGTTCCAACACCTCGACCGCATCGCCCCATTGATAGAGGAACCACGCCATTTCCAGCCAACCGGCCGCATGGAAGCAGACAATCAAACTGTCGTCAGGTTGATGTTCGGCCTTCTGGTTTGGATGAAATTGAAACCCGGCGGCACGCGCGGCGGCGCCGGGGCTGAATTTCCAGACAACCTCGCCGTATTGCGCCGGATCCTGATAGGCGCCAAAGGCTTTTGCGGCATAGGTGTCGATGGAAAAACCGCTTTCAAAGGCAAAACTTTCGTCCAGACATTTCGCCACCCTGATCCGATCCATGCGAAAGTTCAGCAATTCCGGCCCGCGCGCAGGCTGGCGCGCCACCAGATAGCTGCGCAGGCCAAGCAGAACCCCGTGCGGTTCCACAATCCTTTGCTTGCTATCCTTGGTCCCATAGGAAATTTCCAGCCGGAACGGCCCGCGCAAAGCCTCGATCACTGCATCCATGACCTCGGGGCGCTGTGCTGCGCGTGGCCCGGGGCGGGCGACATGGCCAAGCGAGGCCAGAACCGCCTCGGCATCTGCTTCGGCCCTGAGCGCGTCACGCGCTGGCAGGAGGGACATCAGCCGATCACGCATTTCTTCCAGCGCACGGGCGTGGCGTAGGCGGTTGTCCTCATGGGCGCTCAGAGCGGCAATTTCCAACGCCTCGATGGTGGTTTCCTGACGCGGTTCCATACGTGCAATCGCCGAATCAAGCAACCGCCAACGCCGCCGCCGATCCGGCCCGTCGGTGATTTCCACATTCGCAAAAGTGGTTTCCAGCGCGGCGGTCATGCGCTGTGCTGTGCGGTGGGAAACGTCAAATTCGCTACGGATTTGCGCAAGGCTAATACCACTGTAACGCGAGGAGGCGATCAGCGCGAGACGAAGCAGATCCTGGGCTTTTGCAAAAGACATTTTCAACCACGACAGGAATTGACACCCTCATAGGCTATTGTTCACAGTGAGTTCTGTCGAGATGATTCTCACGATGGTGAATTGTTGAGTGAATTGGAGATGAAAAATGGGTGAATTCTATACCGTGGAACAATTGGTTAATGAAGGGCCGAGATATGCTATGGCGTTTCTTTTGAAGAGCCTATCACATGGCGAACCATTTGTGACCTACAAGCGAATTAATAGGTATATCGAACAAAAACTGGAAATAGAAAAAGGCAGAATTGTGAGGCATCAAGGTCATGCTGTTGGCGAAATGATGAACAGAATACTTGAAGCTGACAAAAATGCCCCCCTTATCAATGCGTTGACTACGGGTCCCGACGGCATTCCCGGCGATGGAGTGGCGGGTTACATCAATAAAAAATATCGAAACGGCAAAACAAAAAAATGGGGTGATTTATCCAACGAGGCCCCAGCATAACCCAGCGTTTCGGCCCGACTAATTGGATTTGGGCATAGCTGGGCGATTTGGGTAGCCAGTTTACGGCTGTTTGG
>JAADIJ010000088.1 GCA_013151335.1 Alphaproteobacteria bacterium
GCGCTCGTATTACGCCATCCCGGAAAACCAGCGTCGGCGTCTGTTCGATCTGGCGCGGGTCTTGAGCGACGCTGCTTAAAGCCAACTTATTGGTTGATCGCGAAATTTTACTGCGATTGTCCGGTGTTGGTTGACGACACTGTTATGTTATGAATATCTCCGCTGGATAACCACTCAACCCATCCGGCGGAGATACCTAATGACGCAAATTTCCAAATCTCTGCAAGAAGAACTGATCGCCACCGCCCACGCGCTGGCCGATGCGGCGCGCCCGGTGACGCTGGCGCATTTTCGCGACCCAAAGATCAAGGCGGATAACAAGCTGCAAGGCGGGTTTGATCCGGTGACGGTGGCTGATCGCGGTGCCGAAACCGTGATGCGCGAGGTTTTGGCGCGCCTTCGCCCCGATGACGGTATTCTGGGCGAGGAATTTCCGCCGGTTGAAGGCACAAGCGGGTTTACCTGGGTGCTGGACCCGATTGACGGCACACGCTCCTATATCAGCGGCACGCCCACCTGGGGCATTCTGGTGGCGGTCAATCACGGCGCCGGGCCGGTTTACGGCCTGATCGACCAGCCTTATATCGGCGAGCGGTTTTGTGGTGGTTTTGGTCAGGCTTATCTGGACGGCCCGCTTGGGCGCCGGGCATTGGCCGTGCGCGATGTGCGCGATTTGAGCGATGCAGTGTTGTTCACCACCTTTCCCGAGATCGGCACCAAGGCCGAAGGTGCTGCGTTTCGCGCGGTTTCTGCGCGGGTCAAACTGACGCGCTACGGGCTGGATTGTTACGCCTACGGCTTGGTCGCGGCGGGGCAGATCGATCTGGTGATCGAAAGCGGGCTGAACGCCTTTGACGTGCAAGGCCCGATCGCTGTGATCGAGGCGGCGGGTGGTATCGTGACCGATTGGAACGGCGCGCCGGTGCATGATGGCGGGCAGGTTCTGGCGGCGGGCAGCAAGTTGCACGCGGCGGCACTGGCGATTCTGCAAACCGGATAGCGCCCCGTCCACAAGATTATCATTATTTTTCGTTATAGTGGGCCGCAGTGTCAGGGAATATTGCGGTCGGTATCGGCCCAGCGGCAATTGTCGAATTCCATGAAATCCAGCAGGGTCTCCACCTGCCCGGGGCGGGTCAGGCGGCTACAGCCTTCAATCGCGTCCTCGCTTGCAAACACCCCGACAACGGCTTTATTAACCGCATCCGAAGCAGATAAACACAGCTCTTCCCCCGAAGTCACAAGCCGCACCCGTCGCTGACCCGCCAGATCATCGACCATCAGCAGCAAATCCTGATCCGTGAAGTTCACAACGCAAACGGGCGCGCCGCTGGCCGGAACAGTTCCAGCCAACAGCGCGCCCGTCAAAATCAAGCCGCGCAACAACATCCTATCACGCAGTCCGTTTGTCTATTCAGCCGGAACAGGCACGTCCGAGAATGTCGCCAGATAGGCGGCCACATTGGCGCGATCCGCCTCTTTCTTGGCCTTGTAGCTCATTTTCGACTTGGCCTTACCGCTGTCCAGAACCTCTTTCAGATAGGCGGACGGGTTTTCGATGAAATCGGCAATCTTTTCCGCGTCCCACACCAGACCGGCTTCACCGGCAGCAATCATGGACTTGCTGTATTTGAAGCCCTCTGCTGTGCCAGCCGTGCGCCCGATCACATCATTCAAAAGCGGGCCACTGCGGTTTTTCGCCCCCTCGCCAACCTGATGGCAGGCCTTGCATTTCTTGAACACTTTGGCACCCGCATCCGCATCGCCGGGGCCGCCATGGCTGTCAGCAAATGCCGCTGGGGCAATCAGGGTTGAGGCTGCGATAACAGCCAGATATTTAATTCCGAAACGCATGAGACTTCCTTTCGATTCCATACTTTTGCTTAGCAGTATTCCCTGTGAATACACAGTACAAAAAACGTTCACAATCGCTCGCACCAACGTGAACAATTGTGGCGCGACGAAATGCGCGGTTTCTGCCAAGTGGGTCAGACTTAACAATCTAACGGGAAGAATTAACTATGACAAAACTACACATCAAATCCACCGCAATCGCGCTTGCACTTTCGATTGGCCTTGGGTTTGCAGGGGCGGCGCAAACCATGCCGCCTTTTGGTTCGGATGACGATCAGGCCTACGCCGCAAAAATCTGGGCCGTCATGCAGGATCAGCGTCTGGCCGGTGACAACGCAATTTATTCGTATCCTTACGAGGGCACTGACCCGCACGGCATGATGCTGGAGACATTTTATTCAAAAGCAACAATTGATGGCAATACCGGCGATCTGGTGGTCAAGCGCAATTACGGCCCGGTAGGTGTCAGCGCCGACGAGGTTCTGGCCAGTCCAGAAAAGCATCTGGGCGCAATCACCGTGATGTATCGCCGCGAGGCCGGGTTTGACAGCGATAACAAAGACTGGTTCTGGGTCAAATTCCTGCCCGATGGCACGCTCGACAAAAACCCCAAAGGCATGGCGCTTGCGGGCAAGGTTGCCAAGGGTGCCGACAAGGGCTGTATTGCCTGCCACACCGGTGCGGACGGAAATGATTACGTTTTCACCTCGAACGCATTCAAGTAACAATCAGGGTCAACCCTGCCCTTTGCGGGGCTGTCAAGCCGCCTGTTCGCAAGAGCAGGCGGTTTTCCTGCCTTTACAACCCGCCCGACGCACTCAAATCGGCTACACCAATCCCGGCATCCGGCCAGTCATTGACGCGGAACCAAAAATGCTTTTGAAAGCACGGACCTAACACCGATTCCGCTGGAGACAGCGCCAGTCGCGGGCGTGATGGAATGGTAGACATAAGAGACTTAAAATCTCTGGGCCTTTGTGCCGTGTGGGTTCGAGTCCCACCGCCCGCACCAGATTTATCCAACCGAATACTTACCGACAAAAGCCGGTAGGTTCCCGTTTCGAGCGCACTGAAAAATAAGGGAAAGTATTGCGAATTTGGCAGTCCCTAGGTCGCTCGAACCCCCTATTCTGGAGATTTCCTGAGTGTCCTAAAAATCGTTTATATACAGCGCGGTATGAGAATAGTATTTTCTCGTTACCCTGAATTTCCCCTTGTTTCCAGATCAAGTGTGGGGCAAATTGTGGGGCAATTAGTTTATGTTTCCCTGTGGGGCAAATCCAGTGAAGTTGAATACACGGATTATTAAACAACTTTCTGAGCCGGGGCGCTACGCCGACGGTCGAGGCCTCTATCCAAGGCTGCAAAAAATATTGTAGGTTCAATGAAAGGGGTTTCAGATACTTTCGTTTTCCCAAGCACCCAAAGTCGTTTGAAACCTATGTCGAACATGGTTTTCAAGGCTCTCTTTTTGCGGATGGGTTACGATACGATTACCGCTCATGGGTTTCGTTCGACATTTCGAGACTGGGTTGGTGACAACGATATTGCAGCTCGAGAAGTGGCTGAAGCCTCGCTGGCACACTTGGTTGGTGGCGATACCGAAAGAGCATATGCGCGATCTGATATGTTGGAGCGTCGGCGTACATTGATGATATCCTGGGCCGATTATGCCCTGTCACTCTAGCCGATTGGCAGGAGAGAAGAGGGTGTTACTCGTTAAGCATTTTACGCAACTTTCTCCACTCCCTTCCCCGTGAGGGGTACGGGGAAAACCGAACCAGCCCCTATCTCCTGGCAACACAGTCAATTTACTGAACAATCCGATAAGCAGTTTTAATTTGCCCTTCACTGTCTATAGGATTCGGAAGCAGTCCAAATTAAGCCTGGCTGGCCATTTTAATGTTACCATTTGCATAAATATTGGCTCCGGCAACGCCATCAGCTTTCGCTGCAATGCTGATATTTCTAACCGCTGAGGTAGTTGCACCATGGTGAAAACGGTGCCCGCCCTAGGCTTTTTCTTTCCGGACATCGATTGCGAACACTTCCTTGTCAAAATCGATATGATGGCAACCAATAAGCCCTGATTCAAAATCCGGCGTTATGCGCCTGACAATCCTCTCGCGATATTCTGTCATATTAAGCGTCGTGATTTCCATTATGTTCAGCCCATAACCATAGGTCCCGGCCGAGTTGTTCTGTGACGCACGCAACAGTTTCCCGTCATGCTGAAAAACCCGTCCACCCCCTCGGGCGGTGGTTGAATTGATTACGACCGGATTCAAGGGATGTGGTGTGAGTTGGTTCAGTTCAGGGCCGTCCACCTGGAACAAATGAAGCTCGCTGCACATATCACCAAAACTATCGTTCGAAATATTGGTGAACAGCCACCATTGTGCCGCGTGCTGAAGCAATACGGAATCAGCCAGCGCCACTCCTTCGAGCGCGGTTGTCTTCAGCTCCCAGTTCATGGGAAACTCTGTCGCGCGCCAGATTTCCAGCTGTCCTGACTGATGGGTTTCCGGCATCATCAGAACCTCCCCTTCATGGCAAAAAATAAACGGATAAGACAGGTGGTATTCTGTTTTGAGGGCGGGTCCGATCACTTCGACTTCAGTACCGATCACACGACCGACACTGAGGTGGCCCAGCCCGCGAACATAATCAAATTCTTCAAAAAACAGGTAAAGCTCATCGGTGTAGCGAAACAGGAACGGATCGGCCCCGAAACTCTTGTCCGGCAGATTAACAGGGGTCGCGGTCGCGGGATCGAAATCCAATGGGCTACCATAACCTACCCTGATCTCGAACATACCAGGTCGCTGGCCGCGTCTTTCGCGAATTGCGTTTCGCCCGCGTTTGAGTAGTTCGCGCCCGACGCGCTGCCAATAGCGCAGAATATCAGCCATGCGAGGCACGATCGGCGCTTGCGTAGTCAACGGGGCCGCCGTCTGCGTGCCCCCGATGCTTATACGGGCCAGTTCGCGTTCAATCAGCTGTACGGATTTTTCGCGGACAAACGCTGTGTTTCGCATAGCCAGAAATTTGGTTCCGTATTCAGTGCTGGCGATCACTTTGGGTGCCTGCACTGCTGTTTTCTGGCGGGTCAGATCAACCTGTGTTGTATGTGTACCTTTCCGGGCTTCATGAAAACCTGCGAATGGTTGATAGGAACTCAGGCGCCAGATCCCGTGCGCAGCATCAGGAACAAGGTCAATAACCGCATCGGAACCGGTGAAATCAATCACGACATCTGTTTTCCGAGTATCCGGCTTTGCAGCCCCCGGCCTCAGGACAGGCAGCTTGTTTTTTGCCGACAGCCATTCCGGAGTGGGGAATCCAAACTCTGGGCTGGCAAGCGGAGCCTCAAGTAACGCTATCAATCGCATGGGAAACGGGAGGTTGGGTCTCGGGCCACATTCAATCAAACTGGTAATCTGATAACGCGGATCAGACAGCAACCCTTCCAGCAACCGAAGTTCACCGTTTGACAAAACCTCCACATTCGTAACGGCAATCACGATCTGCAACGGACTCATAAACGGATCGCCTTCACGGTGAACGTCGCTGGGGACATTCGGGAAAATTTCGATGGTTTCGTACAATCGTAACGCTTTCACAGTTCAAGGCAAGCGAAGGTTGCGATGGCCCCAAAGCTAAGGGGTTTTCTCAAATTCTGGATAAAACCTAAAAAAACCGCAATTTGTGCATGTTTCATACACAATCGGCATATAGGAAAATCTTCGACAAGGGCCGTTACATTCAGTTCCGGCAGGTTTTGAAGGGTAAGGACGGCGTCAAAACTGGGTGAATACGGTTCCGTATATACGAAATCGCATTTTCGGGATGGCCTGATTGCCCATAAAAGATTGAGCAAGGGAACAGACCATGGCTGAAAAACCCAAATCCGCAGAGATGTCCCCCGGGCCTGGATTTATGGTGCGTAAATCCTTTGATCGCCCGCCAAAGGAAATTCTGAAACGCTTTCGCCATTTTGAATCCACCGATGTGTCCGACATGCTAAACCGCATGTATACGATGGGTGGTAAAATCCACAATCTGGTGAATGGAAAATCCCTGTTGGGCCCGGTTTGTACGGTCAAGGTATATCCGGGCGACAACCTGATGGTGCATAAGGCACTTGATATCGCCCAACCCGGTGATGTTGTAGTTATTGACACCAGCGGCAGTGACACGGCGGCTGTTCTGGGCGATCTGATCTCAAACAAGGCGATCCACAGGGGCATTGCAGGTTTCATAATCGATGGTCTCATCCGCGATCTGCCCGGCGTGATCGAATGCGGCCTTCCGGTCTATGCGCGCGGGGTCACACCATTTGGCCCGCTGCACCGTGGCCCGGGAGAAATCAATTATCCGATCAGTTGCGGTGGCATCGTCGTTCAGCCTGGCGATATTGTAACTGCAGATAAAAGCGGCGTGACAGTAGTTCCGCTAAAGTACTCGGCTGAGATTCTGGAACGTCTTGAAAAAAACAGAGATCGGATGGCTGAATATATTGCAGGCGTAAAACGGGGGGTTTTTTCCAACGCCTGGGTGGATGCACAACTCAAAATGGATGGATGTTTAATCAATGAATAGTCATGCAGCAACCGCTGACCAGGCTATGCTTTTCCCAATGCAGTTAAAGGCTGAAAGGTTTATGACGCGCGCGCTGAAGCTGGCGGACATCCGCGCTGTATTTCAACGTCGCCGCTTTGAAACACTGCGCGAAGAGTTTTACCGGGACCTTTGGTATGTCGCGGCCCAACAAACCGGGGCCAGCATTCGCAAGATATTCTCCGGGTTTTACGAAATTGAGAAGGGCGGACTCGCGACTTTTGTCAGCCGCTCAGATCTGATGCTGGACGATATCCTGACGACACGGATCATGGCGCATAAGGGCCTTACTTATCGGCTGTTAGCTGAAAAGGGGTTCCGTGTGCCAGACCACCTCGAATTCAGCCTTGGAAATCTGGCAGAGGCAGAAAGGTTTCTGTTCGCGCAACCAGGTATGGTTGTCGTCAAACCTGCAACCGGGACCGGCGCGGGTTTGGGCGTGACAACTGCAATCGCAACCAAACGTGAGTTACGTCGTGCCGCACGTTATGCCGCGAGCTTTAACCGCGAACTGCTGATCGAGCCGCATCTTGAGGGCAGTTCATACCGACTGACCTATCTTGACGGGCAGTATCTTGATGCCGTCCGCCGCGACTCGCCAGAGGTCGTTGGGGATGGGCGCACGACCATTCGCAATCTGATCACCCTTGAAAACACGCGCCGTCTGGAAGAACGCCCCATCAGCGCGTTGCATCCGATTATCGTCGATGCCGAATGTTGCACCCATCTTGCCCGTCAGGGATTGTCGCCTGCCAGCAAACCCAAACCCGGTCAGACAATCACCGTCAAAGGTGCCGTTAACGAAAACGCTGCAGCACAGAACCATTCCATCCGCGATCTGGTCCATCCAGACACGATCAAAGCAGGGGCCGAGCTTGTCAGGGATCTGGGTGTGCGTTTTGCCGGAGTTGACCTGATATCGGACGATATCAAAGCGCCGTTTTCGCATGAAGGCACAATTGTCAGCGAAATAAATGTAAATCCGGGTATCCAACATCATTATCTGGTTTCTGACCGGCTCGCGGGAACACCCATTGCCGGGCAAATACTCAACCATCTGTTTGAAAACCGACAAGGTGTGATGGTTTTGAACCAACAAAATCCGGAAAGTGCCGCGAAATGAAAACCAATATACAGACAGATGGAATGCGCTTTGTTGCAAGAGATAACCGGTCGTCAGAAACCACAAAACCGCAGACAGAGCCTGTGGCACATCCCGAAATGGTTCGGAAAACCGATGTAAGTACACCTGTTCTGTTACTGGGAGGGGGCGGCAATTCGGCCTCTGTGGTGCGCAACCTCGGGCGCCGCGGAATAACCGTTCGCCTGTGCGGACCTTCCAGTGCCTGGGGTGTGTTTTCCAGATTTCGCAAGGAATCCTTTATCATTCCAGACAGTCAAGACCTTCAAGCTTACTGGAAAATATTTTTGCTCGGCCCGGAATCGGGTGCGCTTGATGGACATATTCTCATTGCATTGTGTGACGCATCGATCGAGTTCATGTCAGAAAACTACGAGGCTCTGTCGCACCGTTACATCCTTGAGGATTCGAACCCCAGGCTGCGACTAAAGATGCTGGACAAAAAGGCGACCCTTGAACAAGGAAAGGCCGCAGGTGTGGCCGTGCCAAATTTCTGGACAATCAATAGTCTGGATGACCTGGAAGAAATCCGCAAAGAAGTTGTGTTTCCGGTTATGGTAAAACCGATTAATTCCCATCTCTTTATTCCGGTATTCGGAAGAAAACTTTTCATAATCGAAGACAATTTCGATGAAGTTATCGAAAAGGTCAGACTCTCGTTTGAGCATGACCTGGAGGTAATGGTCTGCGAAATGGTGCCGGGGCCTGATGATCTTTTGTCGAGCTATTACACCTATATCGACGCTGACGGTAATAATCTGTTTAACTATACAAAAAGTATTACCCGGCGCTACCCGGTCAACCGGGGCGGGGCGTGTTATCATCAATCTGAATGGCGACCTGAAACGGCTGAGCAGGGGAAAAAATTCTTTGCTTCTATGGCTTGGCGAGGCATGGCCAATATTGAATTCAAGCATGGCCTTCGGGATGGCAAGCTGAAAGTTATAGAAGTTAATCCACGCTTTACCGATGCCCACCGTCTGATGGTCGAGGCTGGTCTGCCGCTGGATTTCATGATTTATTGCCGGCTGACAAACCAGCCAGTTCCGGAGCCCGTCTATGACAGCAAGATGTTGCATTGCTGGAACCCCTTGCGTGATTTTTTAGCGTTTTTGGAAATGCGGCGTGCGGGTGACCTTACTCTGATCGGATGGCTGAAAAGTATTGGAACAGACCGGAAAGTTCTGGCGATGTTCAGTTTATTTGATCCCATACCTTCCGTCGTGCGCCTCGCTCAGGAAATTGGCCGTGCCCGGCGAAAAGGTAGGTAAACCAGATGTGCACCAATAGCGTTTCTTCTGACACACTGCACGCATTTATGGTGCAACTCATGGCAGCATCCGGTGTTGATGCTACGCAGTGCCGCATAGTGGCTGGAAACCTGATCTGGAACGATATCGTGGGGCGGACGAATTACGGGGTTGAAAGACTGCCAGTTATGCTTCGCCGGGTCAGGGCGGGACTGATAAAAACCTCTGCTACGCCAGTATTCGAGCGCCTGTCAGATACCACCCGGCGGTTAGATGGCGATAACGGATTTGGCCAGTTTGTTGGCGAGTGTGCGATCGCCTCTGCGATCGAAATGGCGAAAACGCACGGGACCGGGATTGTCGGCGTTTGGAACAGCAACTTTTTTGGAACCGGGGCCTATTTCGTGGAAAAAGCCGCCGAAAAAGGCATGATCGCACTGGTATTAAGCAATTCCTTTCCAAAAGTGGCTGCGGAAGGTGGGCTGCGACCAGTGCTTGGAACCAATCCATTTGCCTTTGGAGGGCCGCGCAAAAACGGGCGTTCGCTTCTGGTCGATATGTCAACGGCAAGTTTAGCGGGTTCAACAATCCGCGAAAAGATAAGAACTGGCGGTTCTTTGGCAGAAGGACTGGTAATTGACGACAAGGGACAACCGTTAACAGACCCGGTCAAGGCGGGTAAAGGCACGCTTTTGCCGGCAGCCGGGGCAAAGGGCTTTGGTTTAGCCCTGATGGTGGAAATGTTAAGCGCGGTGCTGACCGGCGCGGGAATATCCAAAGAGGTTGGATCAATCTACAACGATTTTGACCGGACGGGTAATAACGGCCATTTCTTCCTTGTCCTCGACATTAAGCGCTGGATGACGCTCGACGAATATTACACGCGGTTTGAAACACTGATTGCCATGATAAAAGCCTCGGGCGATGATGGAGACGTTTTGCTTCCCGGTGAAGCCCGTTGGAACATGCGCGAAAAGAATTTAGTTGAAGGGATCGCCATTGAAGCGGAAACCCTGAACGGGCTTGAAACACTTGCGGCAGAATTTGGCATCAAACCGCCGTGGATCACGTGAGTAGGTTCCACCAGGCCTATCGGTACTTGTGTTTAATCCCGGTCCTTTTTGCGATATCAGCGTTTCAATCTGCCGCCAGTGCACAGATTTTTCCCGCCCCTGAACTGGGCGTCGCATCACGATTTGGGCAAAGCTGGCATCCGAATATTCTTACCGCAGCACAGCTGCTTCCAGCCCTGAATTTCAGGGATGAAATTTACTGGGAACGAATTGAAAGCCACGACGGACAGTTTGCCTATACGCAGGATATGACTACCTATCCGACCGTGATGCAGGCTGGAGGCGTAAGCCTTAGCCTGATTGTCACCGGAAAACATCCCAGTTACGACAATGGCCAGACGCCCCATTCACCAGCAGGTGTCGCAGCATTTGCGCGAATGGCCGCGGAACTTACCCGGCATTTCCCAGCCGTTCGCTCCATTGAAATCGGCAACGAATTCAACAGCCAGGATTTTGTCAGAGGCCCGGTGCGTGATGCTGATCTCGTATTGCGGGCTGACTATTACATGGCTCTTTTGAAAGCGGCCCACTCCAGAATCAAAGCCGTCAATCCGGATACCCGGGTTATTGGCGGGGCGGTTTTGGGAATACCTGCGGGTTATCTGGCGCATCTGTTTGCAGCCGGGGCTGCAGATTATATGGATGCGCTCGCGCTCCATCCCTATACAACGCCCGTCGAGCAACTTTCCCGGCAAATTTCGGTTCTTCGCCAGATCGACGGGGCTGGTTCCATTCCGATTGAAATCACCGAATTTGGCGATTCTGATCCACATACGGCCCCCGCCCGCCTGTTGAAAGGGCATTGCCAGTTTGCCCTCTCCGGGGTCACCCGCCTTGTCTGGTATCCGCTCAGCAACCGGGGGGATGGCATGGCGCCGTTGCTTTCAGACACCGGAAAACTAACGGCCGTGGGCAAGGCATATCGGTTCATTCAGGCCGAGTTACTGGAGCATAAGGTGCGAAATGCTTCGCCTGATCCCTTCACTTATGGCTGTTATTACGGGCCAAACAAGTTGGTGATTTGGGGTGAACCTCGTGAAATTCGGCCTGGTAGCGAGTTGCAGGTTTTCACGGCAACCGGCATGGAAATGATGGGCAAAACGATCAACTTATCGATGGATCAGCCCATCGTGATAATTTCCAAAACCCCGATTGTAATTGGCGAAAATCTGACGCTGGCGGAACAGGAAATTCTGGCAGACAGCTTTCACCAATATGCCTATCCCAGGGACGGGGAAATCCGGGCCGAAACGGATGCTTTTGAACGCTTCACGCGGCGCCGTAACCGCGAGGTACCGCTTGTAACCCACATGGGGCAAACCGGCCCGGGAACCATGTGGACACCATCGCTTGCGGACCCGGGGGATGGATTTGTCCGGCTGACAGCACAAATATTGCGACCAGCCGGATCGGCAGCTGCACCTGTTGAGATCGTCCACCGCTATCGCACAGAAACGACGCAAATTGTTGATGTTTCGGCCTTCTTTTCACCTCGCCCGGCCAGCATTGACGGCGTTCACCTTGTGATCCGGTTGAACGGTAGAAATCTTGCAAACCGTATCCTGACAGGCCCTTATCATTTTAAACGAGCCGCTTTGTCCCTTGAACCCGGAGATATGCTTGAATTCAGTGTCGGGCCAAACAGCAGCGCAACCGGTGACGTGACCGATTACCGAATAACCCTGCGGCGCACAGACGGCTAATTTTCTGGAAAAAGAATGCAGATTGATATAGAAAATCGTAAAAGTTCAGGCGATTACGAGCAACTAATGGCGAAATCAGGTTTCCCCGTACCGGCAAATTCCGATGCCTACTGACAGGCAGGCAGACCAGATTGTCATCATTGATGACATGTCACAAGCGCGCGGTGGGGCCACGGTCCTCGCCTTGTTATCCGCCCGCTTGCTGCATGGTCACGGCTATAAGGTGGTCTATGTCACTGGCGATCAGGGGGAGAATGCCGAGCTTGAAAAACTGGGCATTGAAATTCTGGCGACAAAGGGCAGCCGCCTGCTGGATCAGCCTGCTCTAAAATCTGCAATGCAGGGATTGTACAACAAGGATATCGCAACGCTTCTGCGCCATTTCATCTTAGCGCGGGACACGCCAAATACCGTTTATCATTTACATGGCTGGGCCCAGACACTTTCGCCAAGCGTATTTGCGCCCTTGCGAAAAGTCGCGGCGCGGACCCATATCCATTGTCACGATCTGTTTCTGGCCTGCCCGAATGCCGTGTTTTTCGATTTTCAAAAATCTGAGGATTGCCAGCGCAAGCCATTGGGATTGTCCTGCTTAATAACCAATTGCGACAAGCGATCCTATGCGCAAAAGATCTGGCGTGTTGGCCGACAGTTCATGTTGCGTGCGCTTTTCGATCAAAAAAAACCCTGGGCCGCCATCGCGATCATTCACCCGAATATGACCGCCCCACTGGAATTATCGGGCTACCCCAGGGATCGGCTGGTGACGATCCGAAATCCGGCAAGCCCCTATACCAGCCACCGCATCAAAGCCGAAGAGAACCACAAATTTGCTTTTGTCGGGCGGTTGGAACCGGATAAGGGAGTTGTCGACTTTCTGAAGGCCGTGCAGGAAACCGGGGCTTTGGCAGTGGTGGTTGGCGATGGCCCCTTGCGGGCAGAGCTTGAGAAAGGCCACCCAACTGCACATTTCACTGGCTGGACCGCGCCCAAAGACATCGGAGCAGCAGTTGACACTTGCCGCGCATTGGTGATGCCATCACGATTTCGCGAACCTTTCGGACTTGTAGCGGTCGAGGCCTCATTGAGTGGTTTGCCGATCATCTTGTCGAAAAATGCCTTTCTCGCCCGGGAAATGGTTGAAAATGGGCTGGGATATTCCTGCAACACGCGAAACAGTGCGGATTTCGCCAAAACACTGGCGAAGGTTCACAACGAAGATGCGGAGCGCATCCGTGCCATAAGTATCCATGCATATTCCGGCGAAGCACATCTGGCACAAAGCGAGCAGGAATGGGCCGATCAGTTGCGGTCACTTTATTCGACAACGCTGGATCGTGGGGTCGAGTAACGATATGGAGATCGTCCCCACAAGCATTCTGGCCCTCTTGGTAATTTTGGTACTTTTTGCCAACTCACCGCATCGGGGGCTTTGGGCATTCATGGTGCTTACCCCGTTTGGGGCGGCGGCGGCGTTCAACCTTCCGGCAGTTGGCGGGGCTTCCGTTGGGGTGATGGATATCGGGGCCATTGCGATTTTTTCGATCATGTTGTTAAGCCGCGACGGATTTTCGCGGATTGTGGGCAGCTTAAGGATTGGTCGGCCGGGGTTTTACCTGACCCTACTTGCCCTGTTTGCAATTGTCTCCGCACTTGTTTTTCCACGATTATTTTCAGGAAACACAGAGGTGTTCGCGATTGCCCGTGATGAAAATCAAACGCGGATAATGCTGGTTCCGTTAAAGGCAACAACCGGAAATCTGACGCAGCTGTTCCGGTTTACCCTCAATGTTCTGACTTTTCTCGCGGTTGCCACAGCATTTCGCCTTCGCCCTGACCCGCGCTATGTGCTGATTGCTATGATTGCGGCGACGGCCGTTCACGTGATCCTAGGAACGGTTGATGTTTTAAGTGTCCTTACCGGGTTCTCTGAATTGCTCGACCCAATCAGGACGGCGAATTACTCCATTCTGGCCGGGGTCAGGATTGGCGGCCTGGTCCGAATGGTCGGCGGTTTTCCCGAAGCTTCCTCGTTTGGATATTATTCGCTTGGGCTGTTCGGTTTCTGGCTGCAATACTGGATTCTGACTCGCAATAAATCTGCCTTGCTGATGCTCGCGCTTAGTTTTGCGGTTCTTGTGCTATCGACATCTTCTGCGTCTTATGTGGCGGCACTGGCTTTTCTTATTACCGGTGGGTTCATTACCGTCCTGCGCGGTTTGGAGGCCCATGTCAGCCGCAGGACGATGTCCCTTGCCATCACTGGAGCGCTTGTCGCCCTCGCCATTTCAGTTCTGCTTTTTGCGAGTTACCAACTGGTTGATTCAATTTCCCAGTATTTTGATGAGATTCTTTTCGACAAGGTCAGAAGCTCGTCCGGGGTGGAACGCTCAAGCTGGAATGCTCAGGCTTGGCAGAATTATCGCGACACCTGGGGGCTGGGGGCCGGACTTGGCAGTGTCCGGGCATCCAACTGGTTACTTGCCAGTCTTGCCTCTGTCGGGCTGATCGGCACCGGGCTTTATCTGGCCTTTCTGGTGTCCGTTATGCGTCTGTCGACCTGTAGCGAAAATTTCAACCGAGATGCCTGTATCAGCAGCCTTAAATCAGGGTGTCTGGCAATGCTGATGTCAGCCATGCTGACTTCAGCCACACCTGATCTGGGAATATTCTTCTTTGCCTTAGCAGGGCTTGCTACCGGATTGTCC
Source organism: Alphaproteobacteria bacterium (assembly GCA_013151335.1). Classification (GTDB taxonomy): domain Bacteria; phylum Pseudomonadota; class Alphaproteobacteria; order Rhodobacterales; family Rhodobacteraceae; genus UBA5972. The sequence goes on from JAADIJ010000088.1 coordinate 14,350, forward strand.
CGTGGCGGAGAGATCGAATCAATCGCCTGATTTCTGACAAGAATTTCCGAAGATTGTTGCTGCATTTGATTAAATGTATTGGCAATCAAATTGATTGGCCCCAAACCAGAGACAAGTTGCGACAATTGTGGCAAATATTTGACATCACAGTATTTTCTGCGATTGTCCGATTTGTGGGGCTGACAAACAAAGGGCGAATTTCGCCTTGTGGGAGTTGAGCAAGTGGAAAACAGGTTGCGGCCCCAACGTGCCCATACACCTAGAAAACCAATGCGTGTCGATCATGGAAATGACCTTGATCGGGTGGATATCCGTGCTTTGTTTCGGAATATCTGGCAACGTCGGCGGCTGATCCTGATCGCGGTCACAATTGGTGCGGTGCTTGCCGGCCTTGGTGTTTCCCGAATGACCCCACTTTATATGTCCGGGGCCAAGGTAATGCTGGACAGCCGTAAGATATATTATCTGACGGACAAGGCCATTATCAGCGATCTTGACGTGACTGAACAGGTGGTCAACAGCGAAGTGGCGGTGCTGCGTTCCAACATTCTGATTGAATCTGTGATCGCGGAAATCGGCGCTGGTCGGCTTGTTGAGCTTGACCCTAAAAATCGGTCTGTATCTCTTCCCGACCGTGTAAAGCAACTTGTGGGACTTGAGGTTAAAACCCCAGCCGGAAAGTCCACAGTACAAACAGCATATACACAGAAAGTCGAGCGTCTGGTATTTGCAATCCGTAAATCAATGTCTGTTCGCAGAGAAAGCAAATCTCTGGTGATCGGTATATCCGTTGAGACAGCGGATCCGGTTCTTTCGAAGATTCTGGCCGAGGCAATTTCGCAGAAATACATCTCACTTCAACTGGACGAGCGGGAGGCCGCGGCACAACGCGCGACAATGTCAATTGAGGACCAGGTTGCTGTCATGAAGAACCAGGTTGCATTGGCGGAAATCGCGGTTCAGGAATATCGAACCAACAGCCTGATCGTAGAAGGTTCCAGTGCTGAAACCAGCGCACAGCAGGTGCTTGATCTCAATACAAGCCTGACGCTGGCCCGGGCAACCTATGCATCGGCAAAGGCCCGATACGAACATCTGGAGAATATTATTGTGACAAAAGGCGTTAAGGCAGCGGAGTCGCTTGTAACCACGCCACTTCTGGACAGTCTCAAGGTCAGGCGGGTTGAACTTTTGCAAAATGACGCGGTTTGGGCTGAAAATTACGATGAGAACCATCGAATCCGAAAACGCCTCGCCAAGGAAATAGCGCAACTTGACGCGGATATTGCAGATGAGATTTCGGCGCAAATTGAAGTTATTCGCGGTGAAGCGGACACGGCCCGAAACATCGAAATTTCACTGTCAGCCAGCCTGAATGAACTGGAACAGCGGGTTGCCTATCTGTCAAACAAAGAGCTGGCGATGAAGGAACTGGAAAGCAAAGCCACGGCACTTCGAGAAACATATGAGGTATTGCTGACACGATTGGCGGAATCCCGTGCCCAGGAAACCTTTCAGCGGGCTGATGCCAAGCTGATAGAACGGGCGACAATTCCTGGGGCTCCATCCTTCCCGCGACCAAAACTGATTGTCGCACTGGGGTCGATGGGCGGGTTGGTTGTTGGGCTTGGTATGGTGTTTTTCCTGGTGCTTTCAGGGGTCACATTCCGATCGGAATCCGAACTGGAAAATGAAACCGGCCTTCCGGTTTATTCATCAATCCCGGCAGGCAACTGGTCCTCTCCGCGCGACGCTTACCGCAATCTTCAAATCTCGCTGAACAGTGTTTTTGCCGAACGTGTCCGGCATTTGAGGACCGCACTGCAAGTGTCTGACGGACAAAGCATTCTTGTGACATCTTCGGTTGCCGGCGAAGGTAAGACAACAACAACAATCTCGCTTGCCAAAATGTTTGCACAGGCGGGAAAGTCAGTAATTATTATTGATTGCGATCTCAGGCGTGCGTCCATGAACCAGATATTCAACTGGCAGATGGATTTTGACATGATTGATTTCATCAACAACGAATGCTCGCTTGGCGACGCGATTTTCACCGATCAAAGCCTGGACTTTGACCTGCTCGGGCCAATTGCGCCAGACCCGTCTGTCGTGGATGAACTTTCAGACGGCTGGCTGCAATCCATGGTGAGTACACTAACTAAATATTATGACATCGTGCTGTTGGATGCCCCGCCTGTTCTGTCGGTTTCCGAGCCTATCCTGTTTTCCAAAGTCGTGGACAAGGCGATTTATCTGGTGCGTTGGGACAGCACACCACGTAGTGCGGTGCTCAAGGGTTTACATTCGCTGTCAGAATTTGGCACGAAACCCACTGGATTAGTATTCACCATGGTGGATCCGGAAGCAGATCAAATGGAATACGCAGACGAGTATGCCTATGCCGTTTGATGTGTCCAGAAACCCGCTCAAAGTGGCGATCATCCATTACTGGTTGGTCGGGATGCGTGGTGGTGAGAAAGTGCTGGAATCGCTTTGCCGGATGTTTCCGGAGGCGGATATATTTACCCATGTACATTTGCCGGGAAAAACCAGTGCACTGATTAACAGTCATAGGATTGCGACGACTTCCGTGGCACGGCTGCCATTTGCCGGTCGTTTATACCAACACTACCTGCCGTTCATGCCCCGCGCATTGGAAGAAATTGATCTGACGGGTTATGATCTGGTGATTTCAAGCGAGGCAGGCCCCGCCAAAGGGGTGATCGTGCCGCCTGACGTGCCGCATCTTTGCTATTGCCACTCGCCAATGCGGTATATCTGGGATCAGTATCACATTTACCGCTCTGAAATGGGTCGGGCTTCTAGGCTAGTTATGCCCCATATCGCGCATCGGTTACGAGGCTGGGATGTTACAAGTGCGGCACGGGTCGATGGGTTTATCGCCAATTCTAACCATGTTGCTGCGCGAATTCAAAAATACTGGCGACGTGATGCCGACATCGTGCACCCGCCGGTTGCGGTTGCGGATTTTGCTCCGGCTGCACCTGCTGAACGGGAAGAATTCTATCTCTGGGCCGGTGAACTGGCACCCTACAAGCGCCCAGACCTAGCGGTGCGCGCCTTTCGTCAACTCGACAAACCGTTGGTTGTGATCGGTGGGCCGGATAAAACGGTTAACGCCCTCAAATCCCTTGCCGGTGACAAAACCACATTTCTGGGCAAGGTACCGTTTGATGTTTTGAAAAATCACATGGCAAGATGCAAAGCCCTAATTTTTCCGGGGGAAGAGGATTTCGGGATTGTACCGGTTGAAGTTATGGCCTCGGGGCGTCCGGTCATTGCCTATGGTCGCGGTGGTGCGCTTGATACAGTTGTGGATCGCAAAACCGGGCTATTGTTTCAGGACCAGTCAGTGGATGGGCTGGTGAAAGCTATTCGTAATTTTGAGGCCGAAGGGCTGGATCGGTTATCACCGATTTCCTTGATCCGGCATGCAAAACAGTTTGATGAAGCCACATTCCAGCAGGGAATCGCAAAAAGTCTCACAAAACTGGGGGTGGAGATTGAAGGTTTTGGCCGGGTGAATGAAGAACCTCCCGTGGAGCTGAGCGTCGGCCTCTCCTGATCGCAACATGACCCCCGGTTCAGTGAAGGCTCAGATCGTGAAGCGCGAACATGCTTCCAACGCATACATGCTGATGTTATTTGCTGGATGTCAGAAACGGCAGCCATGGCTTTTCTTCATTACGAAAAAGGGGTGTGATCCGGTAATGAATTGAAAACTCTGCCACGGCTGCCGTTGTTCAGGGACTGACCGAACATTCTGGAACGCGCGCGCAATGCACCCGACTCCACGATTTCCGGTGACCCTATCTTGTAGGCGAACGAACCATCGCCTGAAAAATTCGTTTGATAATGCTGGTAGAAGTTAGGAACTACGCCGGAAAAAAGACATTCTGACAGAATTCCTGCGTCACAACGACACCAACCGGCATCGCCTTGGAACATATCTTTGCGCTGATCCTTAATGCAGGAATCCAAGGCAACCACCACTGCCAGCCCTTTCGAGCTGAACCTCCGGTCTGGCCGCCCCACGACCTTATTGTTAAACCCTTCCCAGTCGGGCTATCACACCTGAAGACTATCACGTAAGTATTAATTAATAAAGGGTTTATTGTTGTTTTCTTTATTAATAATTAACCAATTTCTTCAATTCTATGACGGGAACACACCGCATTGTCGCCATTTAACGACCGGAAAATACACCAGAGTGTTTGCCTTTTTCAGCGTATTTCAAAAATCCTGCTAGGGTCGGACCGGCCCAACATCAGATCCTTTAATCCCAGCAGATTTCCTTTCAGCCGGCCGCGCCGATCTACCCAGGGTTCCGGATTCAGGGATTTGACCGTGTTTGCGATCACGTTCAGCATTATACGGCGGCTGGCGCGTCCGGCCTCCATCGAGCCCTTTCTGGCCAGAAAGGCGGGATTGGCGATCTGCGAATAGCCCAGCATCATTCCCGGAGTTCGCGATGTCTTCGTACCCAGATGGACGCCAATCAATTCGTCCGCCTTGATAACCTTTCCAAAACGCGAGAGCAGTCGCGAGAAATCCAGATCCTCAAGCCAGGCATAGAGTGGCAAGGCCTCTTCAAACCAAAGCCCGTTTTCCAGCACAAATCGCAAACGTATGGACATGTTACAGCCATAACCACTGTAAACTTCGGTATAATTTTGCCACCGCTCCCCCTTATCCAGAGTTGTTAACAACCTTTGCCCTTTTTTATGATCGAATCCGGAACAACCAATCCCATCGGCAAGCAGGTTGCCAGTGACCACCGCGAAATCCGGGTTCTGTTCAAAAATCTTTTCAACCCGTTCAAGATAGTCCGCCGCCATCAGAAAATCGTCGTCCAGAAAAACCAGAATGTCATTCTCACCAAGTTCTTTCATCGCCCGGTTTCGCTGTGCGCTTGCACCCTTTTTGCCCGACACAATCTGCACCGGAAACGTCAAATTTTCAAAAAGTGACGGGTCTGCGTCTACCGCCGACGTGACACTAAGAATTAACAAATCAGGCAAACGATCCTGCCCCGCCAGTTTCAGAACCGTCTTTGCAACGATTTCCCGGCGTCCCAATGTTGGAATTGCGACCACCAGGCGCCCTGAGTTTGAATTCACTTGCTGCACTTTAACCTCGTTTGACCACATTTATTTAATCTGTATACTTACCCTAGTCGCTGAGAGCGGCCTTTTGTTCGAAACCCGGAGTACGAGATGCAATCGCAATGTGAAAAAAACTCAACCGGGTTCTTTTCGCATTTGATTGAGGCGACCGATGCCGCAATTGTGCGGCGTATGGTGGTGGTTGGCTGCTTGCTGTTCTGGATCGCAACTCTCTATGTTGTGTTAAGCTGATCTTTCCTTATTGCGCGCCTTCGCGTTTCAGTACCACGTAGATAGTTTTGGCGACGATCTTCAAATCCAACAAAAACGATCTGTTGTGGACATATTCCACGTCAAGATTAACCCTCTCCTGATATCCGACATCGCTTCTGCCGCTGACCTGCCAAAGCCCGGTCAAGCCCGGCCTGAGAGATTTATAATCGGCAAAGTTGTCACCGTAATAACGCGCCTCGTCCTGAACAATTGGTCTTGGACCGACAGTCGACATATCGCCAGAAAGAATGTTCAGAAGCTGCGGCAGTTCATCGAGCGATGTCTTGCGCAGAATGCGCCCTAAAAGTGAGACACGCGGATCATCTGTCAGCTTTCTGCTGGCTTCCCATTCGGCTTTGGCTTTTGGTGAATTCCGGAGGTGTTCCAGAAGCCGCTGGTCTGAATCACGACACATGGTCCTGAATTTCAAGCACTTGAATCTCCGCCCCCGATGCCCAACGCGCTCGTGCCCATAAAAAACCGGGCGGCCATCCGTGAGCAAAATCAGGACTGCAATTACAAGAATGAAAGGTGCAAAAAACAAGAGTGCCGACACAGCAAAGAGCTTGTCGAATACGATTTTTGATCCGGGCGTCCCTTCGGTTACCGAAGCCCGAAACTTCAGGTTCGCCGAATTCGGCATCCCTCTCGGCCTGACATATGAGTCAGGATCCACTTTTAATACCATATCGATCCGCCGCCGAAACGACCTCCCGTCGTTTTCATTGCCGAATCACACCCAAGTTCACATTACTGCCGTAAACTGGCCCTGTTGAGGGCCTATTTCCGGGCCATTGTTTCCCGGGCTGAACTATAATTCACTGGATTTAGGGATTGTTGCAAAAAACGGAAATAAAAAACTGGCGCGAATGTGGTGGCAATGGTGTCCTAAACCTTTTTACTGCGGGGAAATCCCTGTGAGCCGGGAAGGCAAAGACCCGAGCCCGGCGGTGGGCCACGCGATTTCCGGCGGATTTTGGACCGTTGTTGAGCGGATTGTGGCCCAGGCAAGTCAACTGGTGATTTTCATCGCAGCCGCACGCCTGTTAGGGCCGGCTGATTTTGGAGCATTTGCATTAGTGTCAGCGGCCGCCATCCTGTTGCTGCGAGTCGCGGAATTCGGCTGGGCGCAATATGTGATGGCATGGCCCGGCGACAATACAGTACCACGACAGGTTCTTATGATCGCGATCTTTGCCGGGCTGGGCCTTGCCCTTGTTGGCGGTGGCATCGGCCTTACCTTGCCCCATTTCGGTGTTAAGCAAATTTTCTCGCACCTGGTGCTTCTGTTTTCTCTCTGGGTGTTTCTGGCAACAATTTCCTCAGTGCAGAAGGGGATAATGATCTGGCAGAGTAAATTGAAAGCCTCTGCCGCATCAGAAACAATAGGTGAGTTGGTGGGGCTCACTGTGGCCCTGTTAACCCTGTTTTCAGGTTTTGGCGTCCTTTCCCTGGCTTTTGGGCGGCTTGCATTTCAGTCGGTGCATATCATCATCAGTTTTTCATCAACCCGTCTGTCGCCAATTTTTGGATTGAAGGGCTCTGCTTTGCGGGAGATGTTTACTTTTTGCGGCCAACTGTTTGTCTGGCGCATGGTTCTTAATCTGCGCCTTTACCTCGCGACATTTCTGATTGGCGGCATTTTGGGACCAGCGGCTGTCGGGTATTTTAGAGCCGCGGAAAGACTTGTTGGCGCGGTGGCCGAGGTAATTTCAACCCCGACCCAGGTTCTGTCCTGGCGGTTGTTTCGCGATTCCCGTGATGCGCATGTTGGAAAACTTGATGGTTTTCAACGATGTGCCAACATCTTTTTCAAGGTTTTGATCGCGGTTTCCGCCCCGGTATTCATCTGGATAGCCATCACCGGCCCCGAGTTGGTGAGCATCATTCTGGGCCCGGAGTGGTTGCCGGTTATCCCAGTTATCGCCGTACTTGCCCTTGCTCGAGCTGTTGCCATGCCGGTTGTCGCGGCCGAGGCAATCCTATCCCTTGCCGGACATGTCCGCCGTCTGATCCCGCTTAGCTTTCTGCATCTTGGGATTGGTGTTTTGCTCAATTTCTTTGGGGCACGTCTGGGGTTTTATGCAGTGGCCTGGTCACAAGTACTGATCTCGCTCGTCGTTTTGACAACCACAAATGCACTGCTAAATAAATATGGAGCTATACATGCGAGAGAGATAGTCCGAGGTGCCCTCAAACTGACAATTCCTATCCTATTAGGCTCAATCACACTGTTGCTGGCAAGACAGGTGGCGAATACGCTGCACATGTCTGTGTTGGCGAATATCGTAACGTCCACCCTGATATCTGCCGTTATTTATGTGTCAGCCCTTACTGCAACAGAACCTGTCTGGCGCGATTTCGTGCTGGTGCAGATTTGGAAAAAGAAGCGTTTTAAACGCTAATATTTTTGTCTGGCTTCAGTGACATTTTCACATTTACTTGTGTTGACTCAGACGGTGGCTGTTTTCAGCTTTTACACAACAATAAGTTCACCCAATCCTGCACAGGCAGAGAGGTGCATTTGACGAAGTTCATCCCCACAACGCAATTAGAAACAACCAGTCGATATCACTAATGAATTGTTCACAAGCGCTAGTGGACCTGTCGCGGAATTGTGCCGCTCCTTTAACCGCATATCATGCGCAAAAGGAGAACGACTATGGGAACGAAACATACAGTTGAATT
>JAADIJ010000032.1 GCA_013151335.1 Alphaproteobacteria bacterium
GGATGGGGCACCACAAGAGCGATATTATTCTTTTTTGGACCGATCAGTTTCTGGGAAGATTTTAGCCGAGGGGATCAAAGAAGCATACTCAGACCTGTTTGCGGTGAATACATCTGCGCACCAACTTGACGCAAATAAGGCCTTCAACAAGCTTCGGACCCTTTACAAAGGCGAAAAGAAAGACTCCGTAATCAAAAATATTGCCAAGACATTTTCATCTTTGTGTGATTATGCCGATTTTAGTTCAACTATAAGGCCTGAAGATTCCTCTGACACCGCCGACGAAGGCACCGACCCAAAAATCGAGAAACCGATCGAAACTGGAGGTGCATTGCCTAAACAAATTAGTTTAGAATCACTTCAGTACCATATCAACATCGTACTCCCTGACACACGCGATCAAGCCGTTTATGATGCAATTTTCAAAAGCTTGAGGGACCATCTTGGATAGCGTCATCGATACACTTTATCCGTTCATTTATCGCGGGCTCCTCACCGAGGAAAGTCTAGACAAAGCTGGGCGAAAAACTAAAGCTGCGTTGGACGGCGCTGCTTCCGAGTTGATTGTGGATAAACTTGCATACGGAATGCTAGATGAGGAAGCTCTAGTATCTGCACAACGAATGTCACTCGTCTATTCCGCAATCCATGCATTTGAAAACATGGTTCGAGAGTATGTAAAATCTACTTTGCTCGAAAAGCACAAGGAGGATTGGTGGGACAAAGTACCGCCAAAAATCCAAAAGCGTGTTGCTAACCGAATGGACGAGGATACAAAATTTAGGTGGCATGGCACGCGCGGTGGGTCAGAAATCGAATACTGCGACTTTGGGGATTTGTCTTCTGTCATAGTTGTAAACTGGGACGATTTTGAACTAACCCTTATCGATATGGAATGGTCAAAGTCTTTGCTCGGGGTGCTTGAAAGGTCAAGGAATATCGTAATGCATGGCGGCGTACTTGCTATACAAGACATTGAACGAATTGGCGGGAACATAAGAGATTGGGGGCGTCAAGTAGGCTGACCTTCCCCCCGGGAAGGCGCTTTGCGCCCTCCCAAGGTCAGGCGCGGCCCTTGGGTTTCACGCCTGCTACGCCATTATGTCCTGAGTCAGAACAAAGCGGTCGCCGCGGCAGTAGATAAGCCTAAAATCAATAGGGATGCCATTTTCTGCATAACCGACACGGTTGATGAACAATGCAGGTTGTCTGGGCGCAAGGGCAAGCAGTTTCGCAGTATCCGCCGCCGGTATGATCGCCGACACGGATTGATTGGTTTTGGCGATTACCATACCGTTCCGGCGGTAAATTTCGGCGACATCCTCGCGTTCGATGGCCTGCTTGTCAAAAACACCGGGCCACTTAAAATCATCGACAAAAATAGCCTCGGTGCAGACCGGAATGTCAGCGATCCAGTGTGTCATCCGCAGCATGGATACCAGGTGGTTATCGGGAACACCCAGGCGCTCTGCTGTGTGTTTGGATATCAGGATTTTGGATGCTTCCGTGACTTCCTGGCGATAGGGTCCCGGGATCGCCGCAAAATCTGCAGGCTTCTGATCATCGTCGGTATCCTGCCGTGCAGTTGGAATATGGGCGGCGAATGTCCCCCTGCCCCGGTAGCGGACTACCAGCCCTTCATTGACCAGCCCGTCCATGGCCTTGCGTACCGTGATCCGACTTACGTTGTAGGTGTTTTCAATATCAAGATCGCGTAAAAACAGCTCTCCGGATTCCCATTCGCCACTAAAAAGTCGGTCGCGCAGAGTTAAAAACAGCTGATGATACAACGGGATTGTCGAGCTTCGGTTCACCCAATCAGACCGCCCGCTGGCCCGAGCGGGCCCGCCGGTTGTCGCGGTTGTCATCGCAGTATCGCTATCTGCCAACGGCCAAACCCATCTTGCACTGTAGAACTAAGCGTATTGGTTTAGTATTTTTTACTCCAATGCGTTTATCGTAGTGCGTCATCGGTTGAAAGCTGCATTCCAAAAATCAGTCGCCTGGTGGCAATCCGGATATTTGGCTTGTTTTCAACGCTCCCCGAAAGGGAATCAGATGTTGCCGTGGCCAATCAGCATGAGAATCCAATCTGTCGAATCGCCATCCTGGTGTCTGTGTGTCCGTTTGGTCTGATTAGTTTAGGGGCGATATTTTTCCAGTTCCAAAAAATCTTTTCGCGGCCCAAGCGGATACTATTTTTGACAACGAAAAGTGTTTTCCATCCAATCTGCGTAGCGATCAGGAGCGGAAAACCGGATAAATTCAATCGTTTTGGAGCATCGATATTTCTGTTGACTGACGGACAACGTGCACTATAAGGCATAAATACATAACAATATAAGAATTACGGCGAGGAAAGGCCCTGGGGGTGAAAAATCAAGCCGCTTGTTTTCCGAGTTTCCCCGGCCTTAACGAACTTAATACGCAAGTATGGAGGAACAATCGGTGCGAATTCATCTGCGGGCCGAAAAAAGCAGCGATGATCCCACAACCAATAAGACCAAAATCTGGCTTCTGGCTGAATCTGGAAATTCCAGACACCTTACGCAGAGGCCTTGACCTGAAAACAAGTTAACCTTTTAGGGAGGGCTTAGCTAAATGGCTAAATTAAATCTCAAAATCGTAGCCGCCGCTTTGGGCATTGCGATGTCACTGGGTTCCACGACCGCATACGCTCAGGCGACCGCGGCAGTGGAAATCAAACCAGCCGCGCCGCTGGAAGATGTCGGGCGGGAAAACACACTGGTTCTGGGCTGGAGCGTCACATCGCCGATCGGCGTGACAAACCCCTGGGCGGTGCCGGGCTATTCTAGTTCGGAAGGCAACTCTATCATGTGGGAGGGCCTGATGTATTTCGGGATTTTCACCGATAAGGACATCCCCTGGCTGGCAGAGAGTATCGAATATACCAGCGATGATTTCACGTCCCTGCGCATTAAGCTGAATCCGATGGCGAAATGGAGTGATGGGGTTTCGGTTACCGCCAAAGACGTGGTGTTCACCATGGAAGGTCAGCTGAGCAATGAGCTGCTGCGCTTTAATTCTACGTTCAACACATTTGTTGACAGCGTCACAGTCGTGGACGATCAGACCGTTGATCTGACATTTAAACTGCCAGCACCGCGGTTCAAATTCGACGTGCTGACCATGAAGTTTGACAGTGGCATGGCCATCGTTCCGGCCCATGCCTTTGATGGGATCGACAACGTTAATGAATATGCCGGTGGCGTGGAAATGCCCCATTCCGGCCCCTATGACCTTGTCGCATGGAACCAGAACCAGAAGATTTTCAACCTGCGCGAAGACTGGTGGGCGGCGGAAGCCGGAATTAACGATCTTCCCGATGTAAAACGGGTGATCGTCGTCAATCTGGGCGGCCAGATTGGTCAGAACATGGATACGGTTGCGCAGCGTCTTGTGAATAACGAGATGGATTCAGCTCTGGATATGCGCAGCGCGGTGATTTCCAATATTCTGCGTCAGAACCCGAAAATCACCACCCATTCCGGTTCTGAATCGCCCTTTGGCTATCTGGACTGGTGGCCGAACGCACTGTGGATGAACACCGAAAGCGGTCCGTTCGCTGACGTTCGGGTTCGGCGCGCGGTCAGCCTTGCGGTGAACCGTCCACAGGTCAATGACGTGCTTTATGACGGTGCCGATATCGCCACCATCGTGCCGTTCCCACTGTATCCAGGCCTGCAAAAGCTGATGGATTCGCCCGGTGTTCAGGCGCTGATCGAAAAATATCAGCCCGGCAAATTCGATCTGGACGAAAGTGCGGCACTGATGGCCGAGGCCGGATATGCCAAGAACGGTGACGGTTTCTGGGAAAAGGACGGTGAAACCGTCGACAGCACCATCGCCGGGTTTGAAGGTATCCACAGCGATATCGTGCCGATCCTGGTGGAGATGCTGCGCAATGGCGGTTTCGATGCCTCAACCAACTTTGGCACCGATGCGTTCCAGAATATGGCCGATGGCGCGCCGGGGCTTTACATGTTCGGTCATGGCGCCAGCCTGAAGGATCCGTTTGCAACGCTGGATTTCTTCAACAGCCGCAATGCCGGCACCCCCGGTGAATCGGTGGGCGCCTATCAGTTCGCGCGTTATTCGAACCCGGAATATGATGAGATCATGGCTAAGATGTCGGTGATTTCTTCGGACCATCCGGATTTCGAAGGTCTGGCGACGCAAGCGCTGGAAATCTACTGGCGCGATCAGATCAATGTGCCGGTCATTCAATGGCTGCACCGGATTGCCTACAACCAGACCTACTGGACCAACTGGCCGACCGAAGCCAATGTCGGGCTGGGCATGAACGGGGCCTTCTGGCATAAAACCGCACTGCTGATGGTGTCCAACCTCAAATCGGCAGAGTAACGCGCCAAAATAGGAAACGGGGGGCGCGGCCAAAAGCGCGCCCCTTGATTGTTGGCAGCACATCGTGGGTTGAACCGCGAA